>JAGBIB010000091.1 GCA_017935195.1 Clostridia bacterium | reverse complement strand
GACCTCATCCTTACCAAGGATGTGCTCTACCAACTGAGCCATACCAGCGCCTCAACGCAGGACATAGTATACCAAATAGTTGGCGGTTTGTCAAGAGGTATTTTGAAAAAAGTTTGGATTTTTTTGTGGGATTTTTTTGCTTCGTTTTGGATACCGTTTAGGCTTTTGGATCGGTGCTTGTCAGGGCGTTGAAGCTCAGCTCCGCCGCCTGCTTTGAAATGGTGCAGGCAAGCTCGAAGGCGGGAACAGACTCTGCCAGAAGGTCGGCAAAGGCCAAAGTATGGGCAAGTGCGGTCGGGTCTGCGGGGAAGAGGATCTGCTTTAAGACCCGTTCTCCGCATTCGGTGTGATCAAGGGAACGGATCTCGTTTGTAACTCCTCTTTTCAAAAAACAGAGTCCGCCCAAGGGATAGCTGCATCGTCTTTGCCAGCCCTCCTTACCCGCCCAAGGGGAGGAGAAGACGGTGATGCTTCCATTCTCTTCGGGGCGCAAAAGAGGCTTGTCACCGTTGATCATCGAGATGCGCTTGCCAAAGCATTCTCTCCAAAGCTTGATGTGGGTGGATTTGCCCGTTCCGCTGGGTGCGGAAAAAAGGAAGGCCTTTTGGTCGTATTCAACGGCAGCACTGTGAAAAAGGAAAACGCCGTATTGCGGGAGCGTTTTGCAGATGGTGCGGTAGACGCAGACCAATTCTGCTAAAGCGGGACTGTTTTTCAGCCCCTCGTCCTCGCTGAGCGCCATGGCGCGTCGAATCTCCTCGTCGCTTGCTTCCACATGAAAAAGGGGCGGGGTATCGGTGAGATAGTCCTTGCAATGTTCTTTTAAAGCGCCGTAGCGATCGGTAAGACCGATGCTGATCTCCGCTAATTCGATCTGAAAGCGGTTGGGTGCTGACATACTGCTCCTTTCCTCGTCCCGTTCTTTTTCTTTGGGGCGAAAACTACTTGATTTTATTCTTCAAAAGAGGTATACTGTAAGAAAAGGTGATAAATTGTAAAAAAGGGGGGATCCCGATGGATACTGAAAAGAAGGATGGTCTTTTGGATGCTTGGACAACAGAGGATGGACTGACCGTGTATCGATACGGCAGGACAGACTCCACCAATCTGAGAGCCAAGGAGGCGGCTTATAGTCATCCAAACGGTGCTCTTTTTATCGCAAAAGGGCAGAGTGCCGGCAGGGGGCGTCTGGGAAGAAGTTTCTATTCCCCCGATGATACGGGACTCTATTTCTCCTGTCTTTACCAAACCGAAAGCCCTCTTTATCTTCATCTTGCCCTCACCCCCGCTGTGGCGGTGGTGTGTGCCCGTGCCATAGAGAAATACTGTGAGAAAAAGGTGGGCATCAAATGGGTCAATGATCTGTACTATGAAGGAAAAAAGGTGTGCGGCATCCTTGTGGAGTCGGTTTGCGGCTCCGATGGCCAAGACAAAAACGGTTTGATCGTGGGTGTAGGCATCAACCTGCAAACGGTAGAGTTCCCCGGGGAGCTTTCAGGCATTGCGGGTAGTCTTGGAGTGGGGATCGATTGTGATAAGATGGCGCTTGACATCTACCGCACTCTTGAAAGGTACGTGCTTGATCCAAGCGACCGCTCCTTTATGAAGGAATATACCGAGCGCTCGATCCTGCTTTCAAAACCGGTCAAGCTTTTAAAGGGAGAAGAATGCATTTGCGGCACGGTCATTGGATTTGACTGCGACGGAGGCATTGTTCTGGACATAGACGGTGAAAGAAAAGCTTTTCATGGCGGAGAGATCACTCTGCGTCTGCAGTAAAGCCTCCTTTTGAAAGTGCTTTTGAAAGGGGAGGCAAAACGGTTGCCACAAGCAAAAGCTTTAAGGCATCGGGCAAAAGACAGGGTAGGATGAAGAGGACAAGGGCAAAGAGTCCGCCCTCCTTGGGCAGAAAGAACAGATATTGCAGACAACCGCAAAGATAGCAGATCAAAAGGGGGAGAATGCCTGACAGGAAGGCATTTTTGAAGGTCTTCTTTCTTTTATATAGAAGTCCGAACAGCAGTCCCGCAGGAATGAATCCCCAGAGAAAGCCGCCCGTTGCGCCCAAAAGCACGCCAAAGCCCCCGGAAAAGGAGGCAAAGACGGGAAGTCCCATTGCTCCCAAAAGCAGATATGCGCCAAGGGAGAGCAGGGCGTAGCCTGTGGGCAAAAGACCGCCGATGAGAAGTACAGCGGCAAGCTGGAGGGTGATGCGCTCCGCACCCAAGGGAATGCTCAGCATGGAGCAGATGATTAAGAGAGCTGTGAGCAGAGCGGAAAGGCAAAGCGCTTTCAAGCGGGTTCGTTGAGGTGTCATACAATGATCCCTTTGCAAATGGTTCTTTTGATAAAAAACGAAGGTGATCTTTCCCTGAGGGTGAAAGACCACCTGTTTTTTACGGTCAGTCAGCGCAGTTGATCCGACAGCCTGCGGCGTGTTCTTCTTCGTTCTTGCCCCGCATATCGGTAAGATCCTGCTCGTTTAGTTCTTCGCCGGCCAGATCCTCGTTGAAGGCTGCCACGGCTTTTTTGAACTTCTTGTAGAGATATCCGAGAACAACGACCACGGCGGAGACGAGTCCTAAAATGACCAGAATGATGACGATCGTTTTGACGACCTTATTTTTGCTTTCATTACGTTCTTCCACTATGATTCCCACCTTTCCTTGTTCACTTACTGACAGTATAGCACAAAAATCATGTTTTGTACAGTATTATCTTAAAAATAATTTGTGAATTTTTGCAAAAAAATGGGGATTCGGTGCTTTTTTATATGGGAGAAAGGAGAAAAAGGGAGGAGAAAGCATATTCTTTGCTTTGGATGCATAGATTTCTTGGAGAAGTTTTCAAAAAACGGTTGACAAAATCGCTTTCAGGTATTAAAGTATAAGAAGGGAAAGGAGTGCCCTATGATTCGTATTGCCATAACGGGCCCCAGCGGAAGCGGGAAGGGGTATATTTGCCGGATCCTGAAGGAATTTGGGATTGAGTGTCTTGATTGTGATGCCGTGGTACACCGTCTCTATGCCTCTGATGACTTTGCCGAGCGGCTTTCAAGCGTCGTTTTGAAGGATGTGCGCCATCGGGGGGGCGGTGTAGACCGTAAGGCCTTGGCACCCTTGGTGTTTGGTAATAGCGAGCTGATGAAGAGGGTGCAGGAGCTGGTCTATCCCTTGGTTCGTGCCCGTTGTCTGGCCTTTCTTGAAGAGCGGGCGCAGTCGGGTGCGCAGGTGGCGGTGGTAGATGCTCCTCAGCTTTTTGAGGCGCATTTTGAAGGAGATTACGATTTGATCGTTGCGGTAAGTGCGCCCGAGGAGGAACGGCTTTTTCGCATCATGGAGAGAGACGGTATTTCAAAGGAGGATGCCCTTTTGCGGATGTCTTCCCAGCTCTCTGATGAGGAGTATGCCAAACGCAGTGATGCGGTGATCCGAAACGGAGCGAAGGACGATCCCGAAAAACAGCTGAAGCAGTTGCTTGCTCGTTATGGGGTGGTGCGGTGAAGAGGCGGTTTCAAGGAAGCACAAGCCTTTATCTGACGGCGCTTGTGCTGGTGTTATCCTTATTGGTTGCTCTGGCGGCCCTTGGCTATCTTGCCGTTGATCAGTTAGAGGCACAGATGTTGCCCGAAAGGCCGTCTGCGGGCGAAGAAGGCTCCTTGACCGTTGCCTACGAAAAAGAGGTGGCAGCGGCAAGTGAAAAATACGGGGTGTCTGCCGCACGTATTTATGCGGTGATCTTGACCGAGAGCAGCTTTCGGCCTGAGGTGATCTCCAAGGCGGGTGCCGTGGGACTGATGCAGATGCTTCCCTCTACCTATGAGGAGCAGTGTGCCAAAAGGGGGATCGCCTACGATCCGGAAGATCTGAAAAAACCCGAGGTGAATATCGATTTCTGCACTGAGTATTTAAGGGAGCTTTATGAAATGACAGGCAACTGGGACACCGCCCATCTTGCCTATCACGCAGGCATCGGCACCGTGAAAAAGTGGCTAAAGGATCCCGCTTGCTCGGTGGACGGGGTGACCGTTCAAAGCGTTCCCAAGGAGAGCAGCAGAATCTATCTTGAGCGGATCAGAGAGGCGCATGCGCTCTACGATCGGGTGCTGAAGCAAGAGGAAACAGCGCAGTAAACAATAGTTTAAATATATAATCTTTAAATTCTTGAAAAGGAAGGTACAACATCATGGAAAAGGATGCAAAGACTCTGAAGGAAGAGCTCTTCATGAAAAAGAAGAACGCTTACGAGGTGATGACCGACGAGGACAAGGCGGCAATGGAGGAATACGCAAAAGAGTATATGTGGTTCCTTGATAACGCCAAGACCGAAAGAGAAGCGGTGAAGACCGGCATCGAGATGCTTACGAAGGCGGGCTATGCTGAGTATCATCTGGGTGACAAGATCGAAAAGGGCGGTAAGTATTACCTCAACAACCGCGGCAAGGCACTTTACGCCTTCCGTATCGGCTCTGAGAATCTGGAGAATGGTATTCGTATCTCTGCTTCTCACATCGACTCTCCCCGTATTGACTTAAAACCCAATCCTCTTTACGAGGACGGCGGCATTGGCTACTTCAAGACCCACTACTATGGCGGTATCAAGAAGTATCAGTGGCTGGCAATGCCCTTGGCACTTCACGGTGTAGTGGTCAAGAAGGGTGGCGAAACGGTGGATATCTGCATCGGTGACAAGGATACCGACCCTGTATTCTACATTTCCGACCTGCTTCCTCATCTGGCAAAGGATCAGATGGCAAGAAACCTGAGAGAGGCCATTCCCGGAGAAAAATTAAATATCATTATTGGTTCTACTCCCTATGACGATTCTGCCGATGGCGGTGTAAAGCTGCATATGATGCAGATCTTGAATGAAAAGTACGGCATTGTGGAAAAGGATTTCCTTTCCGCAGAGCTTTCCATCGTGCCCGCTTTCAATGCAAGAGAGATCGGCTTTGACCGTTCGCTCATCGGTGCATACGGTCACGACGACAGAGTATGCTCCCACCCTGCACTGCGCGCCCTGCTGGATACCGAGGGTAGCGTGCACACCGTTTTGGCTATTCTTGCCGACAAGGAAGAGGTGGGCTCGGGTGGCAACACCGGTATGCAGAGCGGCATCTTCCTTGATCTGATCGATGAGATGTCCAAGAATCTGGGCGCCAACTTCAACGTGGTGAAGAACAACAGTAAGTGCTTGTCTGCCGACGTGAATGCGGCCTTCGACCCCAACTTCCCCGAGGTGCACGACTCCAAGAATGCTTGCACCATCAACGGTGGCGTGGTTCTGACCAAATACACCGGCTCGGGCGGTAAGGGCGGCACCAACGATGCTTCGGCAGAGTTTGTGGGCTTTGTTGCAGACATCTTTGATGAGGAAGAGGTTCTGTGGCAGACCGGTGAGCTTGGTAAGGTGGATCAGGGCGGCGGCGGAACGGTTGCCATCTATATCTCCAGCAAGAACATCGACGTGGTAGACCTGGGTGTGCCCGTGCTGTCCATGCACGCACCCTATGAGTGCATCTCCAAGGCAGACCTGTATATGACCTACAAGTCCTTCTGCGCCTTCAACAAGCACTGATAGGATCTGAACTGAACCGATCGGGATGCGGCTTGCCGCATCCCGAAATGTTTTAAGAGGTATTTATGAAAAAGCCTACAAAATTGCTTTCCGCACTGCTGACCTTGGCCTTGGGCGTGCTGTTCATCGTGTATAAAACGCAGGTGCTTTCGGTTGCCATGACCGTTTTGGGCATCGGACTGATCGTGCTGGCGGTGATCGATCTGATCCGTGCAAGAGCGGTCACTGCGGTGATCGAGGGGATCCTTGGTGTGGCGGTGCTGGTCATCGGCTGGACCATTTTGGATATTGCCCTTTTTGTTTTGGCCATTGTTATTGGGATCTACGGTGTTGCGGAGTTGTTTCGTCGCCTTTTGGACAAAAAGAAGAAAAAGAAGAGCTTGGTAACAGTCATCGGCTTTGTTGAACCGATCCTTTGCATCGGGGTAGCTTTGCTGTTACTGTTTTACAGTGGTGAGATGCTGAGTTCGGTGATGATCGTGGCAGGGGTCTTTTTGATCATCGACGGTCTGCTTTCGCTGATCGTGGCCCTTTCGGGTAAAAAGAAAAAGAAGAAAAGAAGAGCAAGATAACAAAAATCGCTTCACTCTCATTGGGAGAGTGAAGCGATTCTTTTTTTACGTGTTGCCGAAGCCCATTTTACGAAGGGTGGGAGCGAGCTTTGCAAGGGTAAAGAGCAGGATGAGGTAAACGGGGATCATCACCGCATATTGGGGCAGTCGATAGACAAACCACCCGAAATAGGTCTTGGAGCCGTAGAGCATACTCACCCACCAGGTGTTTAAAAGCAGTCCGCAGACCAGATTGTTGAAAAGCGAGGGAACGATCACTCCGATGGCCAAACGCAACCGCGGGTGAGAGGGGAGAAGCTTCTTCTTTAAAAAGGGTAAGGGATCGGGATGCAGGAGCAGACCGAAGCACAATCCCATTAAGATGTTGCAAAAGGTAAATCCGGGATGGAAGGGGCCGAAGGACAGTCCCGTGAAAACGGCGATCAGATCAGCAAGCCCGAAGACCAGTGCCGAGGGCAGGGGACCGTAGAGCATACCGATGATGGCAGGGGGTAGGAAGCCGAAGGTGAATTTGATGCCGCCCCCCACGGGGATGGCAAGAAAGCCGTCAAGCACCACCGAAAGAGCGGTCATCAGCGCACAGGCGGACAGAAGCTTTAAGGCATATCTGGTTTTTTCTCTTGAAGAACGGGTGGAATGGGTGTTTTGACTGTTTTTTTTCATAAAAAGACCTCCTTATACAGCGTTCCTGTGGCTGCATAGGGAGGTTTTTATAGAAGTCCTTATGCAACAGCGGGATGCAGCTTTTTTACCGCGGCATAGCCTTCGTCCGTCGGGCAACTCCCCGTCCCCACGGCACTTTACGCAAAAAAGCTTACTCTGTTTTGGTTTTATTTTGTATTTTCAGTATAGCACGGTCATAGCCTTTTGTCAAGATGCATTTTCAATCTTTGCGCATCAAAGCACTGCGGCAGAGTCTACGCCCACTCTCAGGTATGCCTTCCTCATTCCCGACAGCAGAAGAACGAGGCCTTTGATCTTTTCTTTCAACTCTCTGCGGTCAAAGCCCATTCTGAAAAGTACCCATTCGGGTTTTTTTGCCATCCATAAAAGGTATAAAAGGTCCTTTGCCATCAGCGATGGCAGCGTTTTGGGGATCTCAAATTCATAGCGCTTGTTTTCAAAAAGCGGGCTTTCGGGCAGCTCTCCTTTTTTTAGGTAGTCCTCCGCAAGACAAAGCACCTTCAGATCGTGGTCGTTTAGGTGACGGGGCGAAACGGTGATGAAGCAGGACAGGCAAAAGGGCTGTCCCTCTTCAAGTGCCTTCAAAAGAAGGCGCAACTCTTCATCGTTATACGCCTGCTCGGGAAGGGTGGTCAAATGGGGCAGCAGGGCAGAAAGAAAGAGATCCTCGAAATAGAGGTCGTTCTTCAGGCGCAGGATCACCTCATGATGTAGGGCATCAAGCTTTTGATCCAGCTCCTCTCTTGAAATGTTGCCCGATAAATAGGCGTTGATATGCTCTTTTAAAGTGGGAATGCTCATTGCTTTTCGGATCTTCCGAATGAATTTGGGGATTGCCCCTGCGGCTTGATCCGTAAAGAGGAGTGACCCTCTTTTTCAGTATAGCATAAAGCCGCCGCTCTGTCAAGGAGAAAGGGGAGGAGGCACTTTTTTTGCGAAATACCTTGACAAAAAAGGGGGGATTTGCTACAATAAATAAAATCGGAGTGATATGTATTTTTGACACCGATGGCGGCTTTTGATCATAAGATGAACAGAGCCCCTTTTGCAAATCGTGAGAAAGGATGCTTTTTGAAGCAGATACAGATATGAAGAACACCATCTTTGAAGGTGCGGCAACTGCCCTTGTGACCCCCTTTGACAAAAACGGAAATCCCGATCTTGAAGCTTATGCGGCACTGATCGATTGGCAGATCAAGGAGGGCATTGATGCTCTGGTTGCCTGCGGCACCACGGGCGAATCCTCCACACTTAGTGAAAAGGAATACGAAGAGGTGGTAAAGACCGCTGTGAAGGCGTGTGGCAAAAGAGTGCCCATGATCGTGGGCACGGGTAGCAACAATACTGCTCACGCTGTGGAAAGAACCAAAATGGCGCAGGAGCTTGGTGCCGATGCGGCTCTGGTGGTCACCCCCTATTATAACAAAGCCACCCAAAAGGGTCTTATTGCCCACTATGAGACGATTGCCGATGCAAGTGATCTCCCCGTGATCCTTTACAACGTCCCCTCAAGAACGGGTGTGAACATTGAGCCCGCCACCTGCAAGATCTTGTCACAGCACGAAAAGATCGTGGCCATCAAGGAGGCAAGCGGCAACATCTCCAAGGTTGCAGAGATTCTGGCACTTGCGGGAGATGCTCTTGATGTTTACTCGGGTAACGACGATCAGATCGTGCCCATTATGTCGCTGGGCGGCAAGGGCGTTATTTCGGTGCTGTCTAACCCCCTGCCAAGGAAGACAGCAGAAATGACCGCTCTTCTTTTAAAGGGCGACTACAAGGGCGGTGCAAAGCTTCAGCTGGAGCTGCTGCCCCTCATTAACGCACTTTTCTGCCAGGTCAACCCCATTCCCGCAAAGGCGGCAATGAGCGCCATGGGATACGGTGAAAATGTTTTAAGACTTCCGCTGACCGCCCTTGAAGCGCAGTTTGAGGAAAAGCTTTTCGGGCTTTTGAAGGAGCAGGGCATCAGCCTTCGTTGAAAACGGAGTGCAAAAGAAAGGACGAATACAAGTGAAGGTTATTGTAAACGGTGCCGGCGGTCACATGGGCAAAGCGGTGATCGAGGCGCTTGAAAAGAAGGGCTATGAACTGTTTGCCGCAGTGGATAAATATGATGAAAAAGCAGAATACCATAGCCTTGCCGAGCTACCTGCAGGGGCGGATGTGCTCATCGATTTTTCCCACCATAGTGCGGCGTTTGAGATCGCTGAATTCGTGAAGAGAACGGGCGTTGCCGCAGTGGTTGCCACCACGGGACACACAGAGGAGGAGATGGATGCCATCAAAGCGAGTGCGGTATCCGCACCCGTCTTCCACTCTGCGAATATGTCTCTTGGTGTGGCACTCCTTGTGGAGCTTGCCAAGAAAACGGCTGCCATCTTTCCCGATGCCGATATTGAGATCGTGGAGGTGCATCACAACAGAAAGTTAGACGCACCCAGCGGTACGGCAAAGATGATCCTTGAGGGCATTTTGCAGGTACTTCCCCACAAGAGAGGGGTCTTTGGCAGATCCGGTATGGCGAAGCGTGAGAAAGAGGAGATTGGTGTTCACGCTCTTCGTATGGGCAATGTGGTGGGCGTGCACGAGGTGCACGTTTGCACCGAGAATCAGTGCATCACCCTAAAGCATGAGGCGGTAAGCCGTGCCCTGTTTGCAGACGGGGCGCTGTCCGCGGCAGAATACCTTGTAGGTCAGCCTGCAGGTTTTTATTCGATGAATGACCTTTTAAAGGGCAAGATCTGAAAAACATAACGGAAAATAAACAGTAAGGAAGGAAAAAAAGATGCTCCATTCCAATTTATCCATCAGCAATACAGGCCACCTGATGATCGGCGGAGCCGACGTGGTGGAGTTGGCGGTAAAATACGGTACCCCCCTTTACATCATTGACGAGGACAGAGTCAGAGAAAACTGCAGGACTTATCTCAAGGCGTTGCGCACCCATCTGCCCCACGGCTCCAAGGTTCTTTATGCCAGCAAGGCGCTTTGCTATGCGGGCATTTTCAAGGTGATGAAGGAAGAGAGCGTGTGCATCGACATCGTGTCTGCGGGCGAGCTTTATACCGCCTTGCGTGCGGGATTTCCTGCGGAGAATATGTTCTTCCACGGAAACAGCAAACCCGACATTGAGATTGAGTACGCTATCAACGCAGGCGTGGGCCACTTTGTGGTAGACTCTGCAGAGGAGCTTGAAAAGATCGATATGCACGCAGGCAGAATGCGCAAGATCCAAAAGGTTCTTTTGCGGGTGACCCCCAATATTGACACCCACACCCACAAAAAGATCGCAACGGGGACCATTGACTGCAAATTTGGCACCCCCATTGAAACGGGTCAGGCAGAACAATTTGTGAAGACCATTTTGGCAAAGAAAAACGTTCGTCTTGACGGACTGCATTGTCATGTGGGCTCTCAGATCTTTGACGAGATGCCCTACTGTCAGGCAGCGGAGGTCATGACAGATTTCATCGCCGATCTTTATAAAAAGACGGGTTGGATGCCTGAGTATCTGAATCTGGGTGGTGGTTTCGGTGTTCGTTACACCGAAGAGGATCCCGCAATCGACTATGCGGGTTGGATCGAACGCCTTGGCGAGAAGCTGAAGACACTATGTGCCGAGAGAGGGATCCCTGTTCCCGCCCTTCTTCTTGAGCCGGGCAGATCCATCGTTGGTGATGCAGGCATTACGGTGTATTCTGTCACCGGTGTGAAGGAGATCCCGGGTCATGCCAGCTATGTGGCGGTGGACGGCGGTATGACCGATAATCCCCGCTATGCCCTCTATGAGGCAAAATATACCATGCTTCTTGCAAATAAGCCCAAGAAGCCCAAGAACTATCTATGCACCGTGGCAGGAAGATGCTGTGAGAGCGGAGACCTGCTGGGCGAAAACATTTCCATTCAAAAGCCGGTGAAGGGTGACCTTTTAACGGTGCTGACCACCGGAGCTTACAACTATTCCATGGCGTCCAATTACAACCGTGTCCCCCGTCCTGCAATGGTGGCAGTGAAGGAGGGCAAGGACTTTTTGGCGGTGAGAAGAGAATCCTTTGAGGATCTGATCGCATTGGATACCCTTTAATTAACGATAAAAAATTCGGCAAAGCCATGGCTTTGCCGAATTTTTATTTGGTTTACTCTTCCTTGAAGATCTGAAGCTGATAGATGCGTGCGCAGGGGTTGGAGTTGACGGCGGGCTTCAGCACGTTTAGTCGAACAAAGCGTGCTGTTGTTGGCTCAAACTCATGCAGGGTGGTGGTTTTTTCATTGTTTTTTACCGATACCACCGTGCGATAATGCTCTTCGGGTGCGCACTTTACTTGGATCTCGAAGTCAGCGGTGTTCCAAGAGGGACTTTCCATATCGCCTGCGTGGCAGATCAGAACCTTGGAAATGGCCTCCTCTTTTTCAAGATCCACCTCCATCCAAAGTCCGTTTTCGCTCATTCTGCCGCACCATTTGGTGTAAGGCTTGCCATCTACAGCCTTTTCGGGAGCCTCTCTGCCGTTGATGAAATGGCTGGCAGAGCAGGGCTTGCCTGTTGAAATGTTGGTTCCCAAGGGCTTGTAGCGTGCCTTTACGGTCAGATCCTTGTTTGTAAGGGTGACCAGTGCGTAATTGTCTCTTGAAAGCGTGATCCCTTCTCCCTCAAAGCCCTCGAAAAGTCCGTTTTCGCTCACTGTGGGCGCATAAAGGAGGACGGTGGTGCCTGAAGGATAGCATCCGCTTCGGTTTTTGCAGCCCTCTGCGGTAAGGGTACGCAGGGGCAGGCGCTTTTCACCGCCCTTTCCGTCAAAGAGGGGCGTGCGTTCCTTTACAGACAGACGGTCTGTTTCAGTGGCGGCAAAGAGCAGAATATCGGGATCGTTTGGTAAGGCAAGGGTGGTTGCACCGTCAGTCTGCACGGTGTAGGCAAAGATGTAGGCAAAATCATAGAGGCGGACGCTGCCGTCAGCGTTTTTGGTGTGGGTGAAGAAGGCAGCGATTTCCTCAGAGGTATCCAGCTTGCTGCTTCCGCACACTACCATGGGACGTGCGCCCACGGGGGCATTGAAGGGGCGAACAGTGAAAGCATTCTTTCTTTCTCCCGCAACAAACTCGACCTGTTTGTCTGTGGTTTTGGAGGCAAGGAGGAGTCTGACACGCTGCTTCTTGCCCGAAAGCGGCAGGATCTGGCCCTCACAGCAAAGGACGTTTTGCTCGTCGGAGGCTCCAAGGGTGTAGCGTACACCGCAGGAGGTGATCTCCTTTTGCATCAGCTCGGCAGGCAGGTAAACGCCCTCGTTTTCGGTGCATTCTCCTCGTTGCAGAGAGATTCGATCGTTAAAGGGCAGGATCAAAGGCAGGTCATCGCATTCTGCGGAAGCAGGCGTTTCAAAGACCAGCATCAACGATTTTACCTCGTATGGCTCAAAGTCAAGGCAAAGGCCGCTGTTGCAAGGGGAAATCTGTTCTTCAACCTGCTCGTAGCCGTTGCAGATATAGGCCTTCAAAACGGGTGTGTGGGGGAGGGTGACCTTCACGCTCTTGTGTGCTTCTCCATAGCATTCCTGCAGACGCAGGATGTATCTGTCCCCCTTTTCCTCCTTTTTCAAGGCACGTACCTCGATCCCTTCTTCTGCGATCTGCATCAAAGAAAGGGAAGGGTACTTTCCTGCGCAAGGCTGTACATCCTCTGCAAGGATGGGGGCATTGAGTGCTTCAGCCTCTTTGATGCAGGGTTTGTCGCCTTTGTGTGCGGTGATCGACCAAGAATAGAGGTTTTCACCGAAATCTTGGAAGTCCTGGCCCGATTCGGGGCTGTAGTTTGCCTTGGGCGTATGGATGAGGACAGGGGAAAGACTCTTTTCATCGGGCTTCATCATGGCGTACTTGCAATCGTTTGCCAGCGTCACGCCGAATTCTCCGCTCTTGTCGGACTGATCAGCCCATCTGTGCACGTTGTGAATAAAGTAGGGATAGCTGTTGGTGATGCCTCCCCGCAGTGCGCCAAGACCGCCGTCAAAGAGGGCGGTTTCGTTTTGCGCCGTCAGGGGGAAGCGGGCGGTGAGCAGGCTGTTTTTTTCCTGCCAATCCACCGTGGCTTTTACCTTGAGTGTGGGGCAACCGACTGTTAAGGTGAGCTCGTTTTGGAAGGTGGAGGCACCGTAGCGTCTGGTCACAAGAAGACCTACCGAAACGGGTCTGCGGTCGAGCAGCTCCACTTTTTCAAGGGTGAAGTCAGCACGGGGCTCTTTTTGCAGATCGTCGAAATTGTATTCCCAGGAGGGCCAAACGGTGCTGTTATCATCGAAGATCTCTTCTCTGATGGGAGCGGAAAGCAGTTCATTGTTCAGACGCTTGTCAAAGATGGAGCAGATATTGCCCTGAGTATCAAGCGTTACCTTCAGGCAATCGTTTTCAAGGACATTTTCGCAAACGGACAGTCCGTCCTTGGATACGCCGCCTCCGCCCCTCCTGATGTCAAATGCCGTCAAGGAAAGGGGTGCCAGGTTGGGAGCGAAGCAAAGGTATCTGCCGTCGACGTCTTCACCGATGGCGCAGGGCAGGGGCTCTCCCTTGCCGTCCAAAACGACGATTTTCTCGGGATCGTCCTCGTTTAGGGGGATGCGCACCTCTTCGGTTCTTTCAAAGGTGCAGGGATTATACAAAACGATGGGTCGCTCCAGCTTTGAGGTGTCAAGAAGCGCAGACAGCTTCATCAGGCTATGTGCCCCTTCCTTGCGGAAGATGTTTTTGGAGAGGACCTCGTCGTTGTGGGAATAGAGGTATGCCTCTGCAATGGAGGTGCCGGTCAGGTCATCATGGAACTGATGCCACAAAAAGCTCTTCCACGCCTCGGTGATCCGCTCCTTGGGATAGGGCTCTCCTGCAAGAAGCTCGGCAAAGACCGAAGCCCGCTCGCAGGCATCAGCCGCCTGCTCGTTTTGGCGGTTGAGTCGCTTCATAGCGGCATGGGAGGTCATGGCACCGTAGCCGTGAGGGATAAACAGACCGCCCTCGTATACGGGTAAAGCTGCTTTTTCTTCCTCGGTCAGATCATTGTAAATGTCGGTGGGGGTGGCGCAGATCACATCAAAGAGTCCTTCGCCCTTTCTTGAGATCGCCTCCTCCAGCAGTCTTGCCGAACCCTCGGAGCAGGAGCCGCCGTAGTCGCCCGTGCCGAAATAGAGATTTCGTGCGGCAACGCCCGATACCTTTTCGTTGTGCTCAAGCTTTTGAAGCAGCTCTTCCCGCTGATTGATGGGTCTTTCATCACCATGGCTGTCGAAATTGTAGGTGTAGTTTCCCGAGAGAAGAGAAACGAAGATCTCCTTGCCGTCAGGTCCTTTCCACCGGCCTAAATCCATCTGGGGCAGCTCGCTTTCCTCTTCGGGGGGGATGGTGGTGCCGTCCTCCTTTACTCTGGGTGCGCCCACACCCCACTCCAGCTTTTGAGTGGAAAAGGCAATGAGTCCCATATGAGCGGCAATGGAGGGAAGCGCAGGGCGGAAGCCGAAGCAGTCGGGCAGGAAGATGTCCTTGGCTGTGACACCCAACTCCTCTTCAAAGAAATTATTTCCGTAAAGGACCTGACGCATCAGCGCTTCGCTTGAGGGGACATTTACATCCATGGCATCCCAAGCGCTTCCCACCGGAGTCCACCGCCCTTCCTTCACATAGCCCTTCATTTTTTCATAGCCCTCGGGGTAGTATTCCTTCATCAGCTTGTAGTGGAAGGCTCCCTCAAAGTTCATTCTGTAGGAAGGGTATTTTTCAAAAAGCTCAAAGTTTTTTTCAAGGGTGTCCTTGATGCAATCCTTGATGGTGTCCTTGATGGTCCAGTTCCATTGGGTGTCAAGATGTGCGTTTGAAACGGCATAAAGCCGAGCTCTTTTTTTCTCGTTCATAACGGTTTCCTCGTTTGGGGTATTCTATATTGGCTTAAACGATTTTGTTTTTCAATTCTTCGGGCAGAGTGGGTACGGCACCGAGCCTTGTGATCACGAAGTCTGCAAGGGTGGAGCAGGCCTCGAGCGCCCGTTCGGGCGTGCTTCCCTTAAAGAGATGATAAAGGTAGCAGGCGGAAAGCGAGTCACCTGCACCCACCGTGGAAAGAGGCTTCTCCTTGGGCTTGGGGGCGTATAGAATGGTGTCCCTATGTGCATCAAAGAGCAAAGAGCCATCCTTGTCCATGGTGAACAGGATCTTTTGGATGTTGGGGAAGGCGTTGATCACGTCATGAAGATACTGCTCTTCATTATAGTAAGGACAAATCTCCTCCGCCTCCTCTCTTGAGATCTTCAGGGTGGTTGCCGCAAAGAGCAGCTTTCTGATCGTCTCTCTTTCATGATAGGGCGGGCGGATGTTGATGTCAAAAAAGCGCTCGGAGCAAAGGGGGATCAGCTTTTTCAGCGTTTCAAAGGAGGCACTGCTTCTGCAGGCAAGAGAGCCGTAGTAAAGAGCACCGTAGTCTTCTGCGCTGATCTCCTCGGGGAAGGGGATGGCATCATACGCCACGTTATTTTTTAAATCGTAGGAGGGGGTGCCGTCCTTTAGGGTGACCTTGCAGTAGCCGGTGGGGTGATCGGTAAGGGCAACGAAGCGCCCATCAATCTGAAAGGACCTTACGGCATCAAGAGCCTTTTGTCCTAATTCATCCGTACCCACAGCACTGACGAAGTCTGCCCTTCCTCCAAGGGCGGAGAAATGGGCGGCCACATTAAAGGGTGCGCCGCCGATTTCGACTTTTTCTTCAAAAAGGTCAAAAAGCACCTCTCCGAAAACAAGAAGCTTTTTCATTTTAAATTACTCCCCCGTGGGCGCATCGGGATATTCGGTACAAAGGAGTCTGTATGCGGGCTCGTCTTCTTCCACAGTGGGGAATCGTCCGATGGGCTCATAGAAGCGGTTGTCGGTCATATCGTCGTTGACCATAGAAACTTCACCGATCAGCACCTTGCCCGTGCCCTTCTGTGCCCAGAAGGCGTGGTAAAGACCGGGGGTGAGGGTGATGCTCTCACCGGGGGTCAAAACAAGCTCGGTGCCTGCGGGCAGGGTGCGTACTCTGCCATCGGTGCTTACCACCACGTCCTTATCGGAGAGACTGCCGTCCTCCTCGCTTTCGTATAGCTTGATGACCAGATTACCGCCACCTCTATTGATGATGTCCTCCATCTTGTGAAAGTGGAAATGCATGGGAGCCAGCTGATCCTCGTTTGAAATCAGCAGCTTTTCGGCATAGGTCTTTCCGCAACCCTCCTCCTTCAAGGAACCGTTGCGAATGGTAAAGAGGAAGAGGCCGATCTTTTCAAAATCGCCAAGACCATAGTCGGTCACGTCCCACCCCAACATATGGGTGCGGATCTCGTTATAGCTTGCGTCCTTTTCCTTCCATTCCTCGGGTGTGAAATGGGCAAAAGGAGGGAGATTGAAGCCGTGGGAGGCAATGAATGCCTCGTTCTCTCTGATAAGTGCATTGATCTCCGAACGTTTCATAATGATTTCCTTTCAAATACGTTTTTATTGTTGCCTCAATTATAGCATAAGTATGTCTATTTGTCAAGTTCTTTTACAAATAAACAAAAAATATTTGCTCCCCCGTTGTTATTTCAAAAGAGGGAGCAAAAGAAATTAAAATACAAGCTTTTCTCTCAGATAGGGAACCAGCTGATCGATGGGCATTCTGACCTGCTCCATAGAGTCTCTTTCACGGACGGTTACGCAGTTATCGCCCACGGTGTTCTCGTCGCCCACAGTTTCAAAGTCCACGGTGATGCAGAAGGGGGTGCCGATCTCGTCCTCTCTTCTGTAGCGCTTGCCGATAGAGCCCGTTTCGTCGAAGTCCACCATAAAATACTTGGAAAGCTCTTCGTAGATCTCGTTTGCCTTGCCCGAAAGCTTTTTGGACAGGGGCAGAACGGCTGCCTTGAAGGGAGCTAAAGCAGGATGCAGATGCAGAACGGTACGTACATCGTTCTTTGCCTCGTCCACCACTTCTTCATCGTACGCATCGCAAAGCACCGCCAGCACGCTTCTCTCAACACCCAGCGAAGGCTCGATCACGTAGGGGATGTAGTGCTCGCCCGATTCCTGATCGAAGTAGGTCAGATCCTTGCCCGAGGTGTTCTGATGCTGGGTTAAGTCATAGTCGGTACGGTCGGCAACACCCCAAAGCTCGCCCCATCCGAAGGGGAAGAGGAACTCAAAGTCGGTGGTTGCCTTGGAATAGAAGCACAGCTCGTCGGCATCGTGGTCGCGGAGGCGGATGTTTTCTTCTTTCAGACCGATGTCAAGAAGCCACTGACGGCAGAAGCTTCTCCAGTATGCAAACCATTCAAGGTCGGTGCCGGGCTTGC
>JAGBIB010000008.1 GCA_017935195.1 Clostridia bacterium | reverse complement strand
GCTGCGTGCTCTGCTTCTTCGAAAGCAGCCTTTTCCCAGTACAGACCAATCTCGGGGTAGCCTTCGCGGTGTGCTACGCGAGCCATTGCGAGGTACATACCAACTTCGGTGCATTCGCCCTCGAAGTTTGCGCGCAGACCGTCGATGATCTCCTGGGGAACGTCTGCTGCCTTGCCAACGCCCACAACGTGCTCTGCCGCCCAAGTCATTGCGCCATCTTCTACAACCTCAACGAACTTTTCAGCGGGCTGCTTGCAAAGGGGGCATCTTTCGGGGGGGTATTCGCCTTCAACGATCTCTCCGCATACGGTGCATCTCCATTTTTTCATGATTCAAATCTCCTTTTTTCAAATAAATTTAGTATGTTTTTTTGTTTTTGAGTTCTGCTTTGGTGCTTCAAGCCCCTTTTGGGAGCCTGCATTCGGCGCATCTGCAACGAACGCTCAGGGTGTAGCCCTCCACGTCCATGCCGGTCTGCTCCGAGATGAATTCCTTGATCCCCTTTAAGTCCAGATCGAAAAGCCTGCCGCAGTCGGTACAGAAGAAATGCTCGTGAGGGATCACGTTTTTATCGAAGCGTACGGGCTGTCCCGCCGTTTCGATCTTGGTGATCTGCCCCTCTTCCGCCATCAAATTGAGATTTCTGTAAACGGTGCCCACCGCAATGGAGGGACACTGCTTCTTCGCCTCGAAGTAGATCTCTTCGGCACTCAGATGCATAGGTGACAGGCAGATGATCTGATGGATCAGTTTTCTTTGCTTTGTCATCATGCCTCCTTGAATTAGGATTAGGAATTATTCTTGTTTTTATTATAGCAGATTTTTTTCATTTGTCAATAGGGAATATAAATTTTTTCAAAAAATTTTGCGGGGTGTAAGGACGGATAAAAGCAAGAGCGTTTGCGGTGCGGGAGAGGCAGAGCAAGGCGATCTGCAGTGCGGAGAGGGGGATACAAAGGCGTCGGCTGTGCGGAAGGGGCAAGGAAAGGCGGACAAAACATAAAAAAGGAGTGTCAATAGGATTTCTCGTCCCATTGACACTCTTTTCGTGCTTGTTTTATTTGCTGTTTGGTCAGGCAAGCTTCCAGTAGACGGTAGCGGTGCAATCACCTAACCAAGCGTCGCTCCAGGATGCGGGCTGTGCGCTGACGCCGCAAAGGATCTCGGTGAGTGCGGTGCATCCGTTGAATGCATTTTCGGCAAGATACATCACGCTTCCTCCGATGGAAACGCTCTTCAAAGAGGTGCAGTTTTCAAACGCACCTGCGCCGATGGAGGTCATGCCCTCGGGGATCACGACGCTCTCAATGGTGGTATTGCCGCTGAAAACATTCTTTTCGATAAAGGTGACCGCTCTGCCGTTATAGCTTTCGGGGATGACCAGCTTTTTGTCGGTGCAGCTACCGATGCCGATCACGGTGTATTCGTTGTTGTCCTGACGGAACTCCAATCCCTCGCTGGGCTGGGGCTTTGCGCAACGCTTGCAGGCACCGTTTTCGTATTCGTGTCCGGGAGAAAGGATCTCTTCCTGCTCGGAGAAGACCTCGCCGCATTTTTCGCAATAGCTGCCCTCAGT
Source organism: Clostridia bacterium (assembly GCA_017935195.1). Lineage (GTDB taxonomy): Bacteria > Bacillota > Clostridia > Oscillospirales > CAG-272 > UBA11512. The sequence continues at coordinate 9,007 of JAGBIB010000008.1, read as the reverse complement.
CCAGCCTGATTCGGTGCAGGTGGGCTCTACGGCAGGCTCGGTGACGATCTGATGGGCGCATCCGCTGATAGCTGCCGACTGCTCGGGAGAGGACACCTCGGTTTCGGGTGTGCTTATGGGAGCGCTTTCGGGAGTGCTTTCGGGAGTGCTTTCGGGTGTACCCTCGGTGGTTGCCGTGTTGTCGTTACAAGCGGTAACGGTCAGTATTGCCATACAGGCGATGAGTAAAAAAAGAATGATTTTGGTGAAGATCTTGTTCATTTTGTCCTCCGTTGGCGGTTGATTAAAGTTGATGAGGGTAGTATAGCATTTTTTTGATGATTTGTAAAGACATCCTTGGATTTTTCACTAAAAAAGAAGTCCTTTTATCCAAAAGATCCTATCGGTCACGCAGGAGCGCAATCGATAGGATCTGTTTGGTGTTTGCGTATATTTCAGTGTGGGTACGCAGTTTTGCGTGAGCTATTGCGGTGTTTTTTGCAGAAGTCATTGAGACATTATTTTTTATACCAATAGTACTCGCAATACGTTGAATAAAAATAGTTCGCATTTGTCAAAGCGCTTGTTACCGTCATAGGTGTTCCGCCTGACTTTCTTACCCAATCAGAATAGGATGAGGTGCAGTACCATGTGGTTGTGTCATTGAAAACAATGCTTTTCAGCTTGTTGCAACTGCTGAAGGCGTAGTTTTCAATGCTCGTGACACCCTTGCCGATCGTCACGCTTTCAAGTTTGAAGCAGCTTCCGAACGCATATCCTCCAATGCTTATAACGCTGTCGGGGATGACGATGTTTTTAAGTCCCCAGCAATCCTTAAATGCATATTCTTCAATAGACTCAACGCCATTGCCCAAGGTGACGCTTATAAGTCCGGTACAACCCGAGAATGCACCATATCCAATATTGGTTACGCTGTCCGGAATGGTGATGCTTACAAGCCCGGTGCATTTCTTGAACTCCTCCATTCCAATGCTCGTACCACCGGTGATTACTACGTTTTTTAACGATTTGGGCACGTAAGTGTTGTTTTCGTCATTGGAGGTAGCACCGAAAAGAGCGCCAAAGTCGCCTGCAAAGGGGATGGTCATGCTTGTAAGCCCCGTGCAATCGTAGAATGCATCATGTCCAATGCTTTCGACGCTGTCGGGAATAACGATGCTTGTGATCCCTGTGCAACCGAGAAAGGCGGACATTCCAATGCTCGTGACACCCGGTTTAATGGTCACGCTTTTAAGTCCGGTGCAACCGTAGAACGCACTGACTCCAATGCTCTCGACGCTCTCGGAAATGGTGATGCTTGTAAGTCCCGTACAGCCGTAGAACGCCCGTTTTCCGATGCTTGTAATACCCGTATGGATGGTCACGCTTGTAAGATTTGTGCAAGCTTGAAATGCACGATAGCCAATGCTTGTGACGGGCAAGCCGTTGTAAGTGGTGGGAATGATCAGCTCTGCATCTGTCCAAGTTCCGATACCGGTTACAGAATAGCTTTGTTCGTCTGTATTCAAGGTGTAGTCAAGGACTCGTGAAAGCTTTTCAATCGTCTGGGTTTCTTTTTCTCCGCAGTTGCATACCCGTTCCATCACGCCCTCTTCGGTGATAGTGGATTCTTTGGTGATTTCCCAGTTGCCAAAGCTGTGCCCCGTTTCCTTGACGGACTCTTGTGCCACAAGCACTTTGCCGCAGGTGTTGCAGTGAGAGCCTTCTGAAAGTCCCGATTGGGTGCAGGTGGGTGCTACTGCCTCGTCGATAACCTCATCGTGCCCTGTTGCCGGGACTGCTGTGAACTGTTCAAGAAGTACATTGCAGTTTTTGCAGTATTTGCCGCCGGTAAAGCCGGGTTCTTCACAGGTGGGAGGCTGATCCGGGAAGGAAAAAGCTTCATGCCCGCAGGAAGATGAAAGGTAGTTTAGCAGGGCAGTCACATCTGAAATGGTGATGCGCTCGTCTTCGTTAATATCGTATTTTTGCAATTCCTTGCCCGCCTCGGTCAGTCCCGCTGCCGAAACGCTCAAAAGGGCAAGGGCACAAAGCATAAGAAGCATCGTACCCAAAAATATGAGTTTTTTTATTTTCATGATTGCCTCCATTACAGTAGAAATCCGTCACGATTCAAGTATAGCATATTGTGGAAGGCTTGTAAAGAGAATTGATGATTTTGCTGCCAAAAAACTTGAAAATCAACAAAGGGCGGTTGACTTTTTTGCGCAAAAATGATACTATATATAGGTAAATAATTGAACATGGGAAGGGTTGCGGAAATGGCGGAAAAAATGCTTTTGAGCGGGCAAGAGCGGGAAGGGCAGGTCTATGCTTTTCTTGATGATCTCGGCGTTTCCTATACCGCCGTCAGCCACCCTCCTGCCGCCACCATGGAGGACTGCAGGGCGGTGGACGCTCTTCTTGGATGCGATATGTGCAAAAACCTCTTTCTTTGCAACCGCACCGCCACCGACTTTTATTTGCTTCTGATGCCTGCCGAAAAGCCATTCAAGACCAAGGAGCTGTCGGGACAGCTGGGCTGCTCCCGTCTGTCCTTTGCCTCTGGGGAGGCAATGGAAAAATATCTTGGTTGTACGCCCGGAAGTGCAAGCGTTTTGGGACTTTTATTCGATGAAGAAAAGAAGGTCAGATTGCTCATTGACAGCGATCTGCGATCGTCTTCCCGTATCGGATGCCACCCGACGGTAAATACTGCAAGTGTGGCGATCAATTTTGAAGATTTGGAGGGCGTGATCCTGAAGGCCCTTGGAAGAGAGTGCACCTATGTTACCCTTACGGGTGGATGCTGACCGCTTTTTTGCCTCCCTTGAGCGGGCAAGGGCAAGAGAGAAAGGGGGCATCGGCACTCAAAACGAAAAACTGCTCCACGCCGCCTTAAAGGACTATTTTGCCATCGAAGGGGCGGTTGCCGAATACGAGGTGGAGGGCTTTGTTGCCGATCTTTTTGCGGAGGGCGAGCTGGTGGAGATCCAGACGGGAAATTTCTCCTATCTCCGAAAAAAGCTGCCTGCTCTTCTTGAAAAATATCCCGTCACCGTGGTTTGCCCGCTGATGAGAAGCAAGACTCTCTTTTGGATCGATCCTCAGACGGGAGAGCTGAGCGGAGGGCGTAAAAGTCCGAAAAAGGAGAAATACTGTCATTTGCTTGGACAGATCTATCCGCTGATGGATCTGATCGGGCAAGAAGGGCTGAGGCTGGTGGTCTTTTTATACGACGGTGAGGAATACAAGCGTGCGGACGGCTGGTCTAAGGACGGCAAAAAGGGAAGCCATCGGGTGGAACGGATCCCCACCGAGCCGGTGGAATTTTTGGTGCTCTCCTCGCCCTACGATCTGGGGGCGCTTTTGCCCGAGAATTGTCCCGAACGCTTTAGTGCGGCAGACTTTTCCAAATTCGCCTCCCTGAGGGGAAGAAAACTCAGCGGTGGACTGAAATTATTATTGAAAGCGGGCGTTCTTTCCCGAGAAAAGCAGGGAAGAAGCTATCTATATACCGTGAACAGAAAGGAATTTATTGTTTATGAATCCAAACAAGCTCATTCTTAAATGTGCGTCGATGGTGCTTTGCCTTGTGATGCTGCTGTCCTTTGCAGCCTGCTCCACGCCCACTGTCAACGTGAAAACCGACGATCCCTCCTCTTCCCCCGAAGGGTCTTTGGGGAATCCCTCCAATCTCTCCTCGGTTCTTGAGAGCATTGATCAGCCCTCAAAGGGCGGGCAGAGCGACCCCACCAGTGATCCTTCAAGCAATTCCGCAAGCGCTCCCGTGTCGCCCTCGGGCTCTGATGAAAGCTCCTTGCCTCCTTCCGAGAGTGGCGGTGAAAGCTCTCCCGTCATTCCTCCCGTGAAGGTGACGGGGGTGAGCCTTGATAAGAGCGAGCTGACCCTGCTTTTGGGGGGTGAATACGCCCTTGCTGCCACCGTTATGCCCGAGGATGCCGAGAACAAGAAGGTGACCTTCTCCTCCTCCAACGACAAGGTGGTCACCGTTTCGCAAGAGGGCGTGGTGGTTGCCGTAGGTATGGGCTCTGCCACCGTGACCGTGAAGACGGCGGACGGCTCCTTTAGCGCCACCTGTAAGGTGCAGGTAAACGACCTGCCTGCCACCGCACCCCGCTACGATGAAAACGGTCTGCCCAACTACACGCCCGTTTTTGAAGAAGGCGTGGAGTATGTGGATTTTAACGCCAAGAACGTACTGCATATGTTCACCCATTGCCTTGTGGATTACACCGGCCAGCCCGAGCGGGACGAGTTTTACAAGGACTGCATTACCGCAGACGAGTTCCGCTCTATTCTTGAAGAGGTCTACAAAAACGACTACGTGCTCATCGACATCGACTATATGTACGATTATGCCTATGTGGGCACCAAGCTGACCGCTACCGTGAAAAAGACCATCAAGGTTCCCAAGGGCAAAAAGCCTCTGATCATTTCGGTGGACAATGTTGCATATCCCTACGGTGAACACGGTTTGGGCAGAGCCGACCGTCTGGAGGTGAGGGACGGACAACTGTACGCCTACACCAAATTAAAGGACGGAAGCGATCAGTACTCTCAGGACAACGAGGTCTTCCCCATCCTTGAAAAGTTCATTGCCGCTCATCCCGATTTCTCCTTTTCGGGCGCAAAATGCGTGGTAGCACCCTCTGCCGCAGACGGACTGTTTGGCTGGGATACCACCTCAGATGCCAAAAACAGAGAAGAAAATGTGAAGCAGGCAAGGATCATTGCCAATTGGTTCATAGAGCATGGCTATGCTCTTGCCTGCCATAGCTACTATCACGGCAATTTCCAGACCATGACTCTTGATAAGATCAGAAAGGATCTTGATCTGTGGAATGAGGAGGCTGCTCCCATCATCGGCAAAACCCACGTCTTTATCTATCCTTACGGTGCCTTCACCATCAAGGGAAGCGAAAACTCCAAGCTGATGTCCGAATACGGCTTTGCCGTGTTCTGTGCCACCAGTATGAACGGCATCAACTGGGATAACTTCCCCCTTGAAGGAAATGCCTACAACGAGCGCATTATTCTCGCCTCCAAGCTGTTCGTCACCTACAAGGACAATGCCGTATTGAATAAGCTCTTCGACCCCTACAAGGTTTACGATAACAGCGTGCATTCGGTCAAGCTGTATGCCCTTTCGCTGACAAGCAACACCCTTACCATGAGCGTGGGCGAAAGCAAGAAGGTGGATGCCACCGTGAAGGGACTCTTTGCAGAGTTGCAGTATTCTTCTTCGGGCGAGGGACTTGCGGTGGACGGGCAGGGCAATCTGACGGCAACGCAGGCAGGCAGCTACACCGTGACGGTATCGGTGAAGGGCTCTTCGGTGAAGGCGACCTGCACGGTGACTGTAGAATAAAGAAAGGAACTGACTTATGGCTAAAAAGTACAGAAGTAAAAAAGAGCAGGAAGCGCTGATGCTAAAGATCTTCAAGATCGGCGGTATGGTGCTGGTACTGCTTTTAGCGGTGGTCATTCTGATGGCATCGGTCCTACCCAAGCTGAGCAACTCCTACGGCTTTGCCTATTTTAAGGACCCGTGGGACGGTGGCTCACCCTTTGAAGCCTTCAATACCAAAAAGGAGCTTTTCGCCTACAGCACGGCGATCAAGGCCATTGAAGCAAAGGGAATGGACTTTTCTCAGGTCAGCTATCCCTACTTTGCGGTGGATCTAAGCAATGTGGAGGGCGACTTGAAGGAAGGACTGAAGGGTTACTTTACCTACTGGGGAGAAAAGAACGGCAAGAAAGTGCTTTTTGCCACCAGAGAAGAGCTGATAGAGCAGGGGTTGATGACCTCCGTCAACTCCTATTCCCAGACCTTTACCGAAGGATATCTGTTGGAATTCACAGACCATCTTTGGAATGAGGAACGGGATCAGCTGATCGTGGGGTATCTGTTCTTCCATGCAAGCCTTGATGCCAGAGGATATACCGTCACGGTGGACAAGGAATGGAATGGCTGGAAGGTCAACGAGGAGATCGCCACCCTGACCGCATAAAAGAGAAAACGAAGCGCTACGGCGCAGGGCGCCGTCTTTTTGGACGGCGTCCTCTTTGATAGATCAAAAATGAAAAGGAGAAAAACAGTATGCTTTCAAAAGAGCTTTGTGCAGAGGTGCTTTCAAAGGCCCTTTCAAGCGGGGCGGACTACGGTGAGATCTTTGCCGAGCGCACCCCATCGGGCAGTCTTTATATGGTGAACAACCAGCTTGAGGAGATCTCCGACTCGGTGAAGTCGGGTGCGGGGATCCGTGTGATGAAGGGTACGCGCACCGTCTACGGCACCACCACAGATCTTTCAAGACAGAGCCTGCTGGCTCTTGCCGCTCAGGTTTCCGAGGTGCTGGGGCAGGGAAGTGCCCCCATTTCCATCAGACTTACTCAAAAAGCGGTGGCAAGCCGCCATCCCATCGTGCGCATCTCCTCCGAAGCGCCCAAGAGTGACAAGCTGGAGGTGTTGAAGCGCTGTTATTTTGCCGCTAAGGATGCCGATGCCCGAATCATTCAGGTGAAAGCCAGCCTTGCCGACGTGGACCGCAATATTCTTATTGCCAACAGCGACGGTGATTATATCGAGGATCGCCAGATCCGCACCCGCATCTACTGCACTGCCATCGGTGAAGAGGGCGGCGTGACCGAAAGCGGCTTCTACGGCCCGGGAAGAAGAATGGGCATGGAGATGTTTGAAAGCGAAGTCAACCCCGAATCGGTGGGCAAGGAGGCGGCAAGAGTTGCCATTGCCCGCCTTGGTGCCGAGTTCTGTCCTGCAGGGCAGATGACTGTTGCCATTGAAAACGGCTTTGGAGGCGTGATCTTCCACGAGGCGTGCGGACACTCGCTGGAGTCCGACTCGGTTGCCACCGGTACTTCCCAAATGGCAGGCAAGCTTGGCAAGCAGATTGCAAACGAAAAGGTCACCGCCATCGACGATCCTACCATCCCCCATGCTTGGGGCTCTATTGACGTGGACGACGAGGGTACGCCCACCCGCCCCATCGTTTTGATCGAAAAGGGCATTTTAAAATCCTATATGATCGACCGTCTGGGCGGCAGAAGAATGGGTATGGCGTCCACGGGCAGCGGCAGAAGACAGGACTTTAATTACGAGCCCTCCTCCCGTATGACCAACACCTATATTGCCAACGGAGAGGACAAGAATGAGGACATCATCGCCTCCATAGAAAACGGTCTTTACTGTGCCAAGATGGGCGGAGGCTCGGTCAACCCCATCACAGGTGCCTTCAACTTCGGTGTGGACGAGGGGTATCTGGTAAAGAACGGCAAGATTACCACCTGTGTCAAGGGTGCTTCGCTGATCGGAACGGGGTCGGAGGTGCTGATGAACATCGATATGGTGGGACAAAACCGCTTCCACGGTCAGGGTATGTGCGGGTCGGTCAGCGGCTCGGTGCCCAATGAGGTGGGTCAGCCTTTGATCCGTATTTCGTCCATCACCGTGGGCGGCAGATCTTAAAAGGAGGGAAATACGATGACAAGAGAACAGTTTGATCTGATTTTTGAAGCGGCGCAGGCAAAGGCAACAGCACTTGGTGCGCAGTTTGACATCTATTATTCGGGCGGAGAGAGCATTTCCGCCGAGACCTTCCGCGACGAGCTTGCCTCCTTCTCGGCAGGAAAGGATGGCACGTTGATCGTCAGAGCGACGGTGAACGGCAAAACGGGCGGTGCACAAAGCACCTGTGCCACCCCCGAGGAGGCGGCGTTGCTCATCGAGAAGGCGGTAGAAAATGCAAAGCTGATCGAAAAAAGCGAGCAGACTCTTTACTGCAAGGGCGGTCAAAGCTACAAGGAGACAGAAAAGATCCCCTTTGAGATGCCCTCTGCGGCAAGGATCAAGGAGATCGCCATGAACTGTCGGCAGGCGGCGTACGCCTCCGATCCGCAGATCTCCGACGGCACGTCGGGCGGTGCTTACGCTGGCACCCACGAGATCTTTTTGTATAGCAGTGAGGGGCTGCGTCTTGGTAACGTATGCGGAAGCGGCGGAGCGTATATCTACAGCGTGCTTGAAAAGGGCGAGGACAAGAGAGACGGAATGAAGTCCTGCCATGATCTGACCGCTCCCGATTACGAAGCAATGGCAAAGGAAGCCAAGGAAAAGGCGCAGGAAAAGTTTGGCGCGGGTCTGGTGAAGAGCGGAAGCTACCCCATTGTTTTTGAAGGAAAACAAATGCAGCAGATTCTTTCTACCTTCTGCTCCTGCTTTTTTGCAAGAGAGGCACAGCTTGGCACCTCTCTTTTAAAGGATAAAGAGGGGCAAAGGATCGCCACCGAACGGTTGACCCTGATCGACGATCCCTTCTATAAGGGCAACCCCATGCAGATCGCCTTTGACGGTGAGGGCACGCCCACCTACACCAAGGAGGTCATCAAGGACGGAGTTCTTAAAACCCTGCTTTACAACCTTGAAAGCGGCGCAAAGGCGGGTAAGCCCTCCACGGGTAACGGCGGCAGAGGCTCCTCGTCCATCGGTACCAAGGTCTATAATTTCTATATCGTGCCCGGCGACAAGAGCAGAGAAGAGCTGTTCAAGTTGGCGGAGGGCGGCATTTTCGTCACCCAGATGAAGGGCTTCCATGCAGGCGCAAATACCGTTTCGGGCGACTTTTCCATTGAGAGCGAGGGCTTTATGATCGAAAAGGGCAAGAAGGGCGCACCCGTCAAGTCCTTCACCGTTTCGGGCAATTTCTTTGAACTCTTAAAGGACATCGCCGCCATCGGCGACACCATTGAGGACGATGCCCCCGGTTTTTCCAAGATCCGTTGTCCCGACGTGTTTTTGCCTTCTCTTTCTGTGGCAGGCATTTGAACTAAAAAAACAGAAAAAGGCGCTTTGGGGTGCCTTTTTCTGCTTTTAGTGCGCTCGGCATGCGTTATTACTTGGTGGTGAAAGTCCACTACAGACTTGGCAGTAGGAACTGTTAGCTAAGGGCAAGGGCGTCCATTGTGAGGCGGAGTCTGAAGGAAGCCT
>JAGBIB010000090.1 GCA_017935195.1 Clostridia bacterium | reverse complement strand
TTGTGGTAAACACCATTATACCGAAAGGAAGTCATAAGTCCAGATAAATATTTGAAAATTATTTGTTATTATTTTTAGCGGTGTTGATAGAAGAAACAAGCATAGCCCTCAAGGATTTACATTTGGATTCCAAAAAGTTATATTGCTCTTCCCCAATATAATTCGTTTTATAAAGTAGCTCCAACCAATAGCCCGTCTCATTGGCTTCTTTAAGTGCAATCTGCATTTTTGATATAAAGTCAGCAGTTCCGTGAGCATATTTGGCTTCACGAATGTTTGCTCCAACAGATGTTCCACTTCTGCCGATTTGATTAGAAATGATACTCTCTCGTTGCTCTTTTAACTGTTTCACAAGAATTATAATTTGAACTGCAAAATCCATTGATTGCTCCGAAAGCTTATCGTTTGCCATAATATCACCGTCCTTTGAGTAAAGTATAGCATAAATTCATAGTTTTGTCAATGAAGCATCGACTTCGTCGATATGAAGCGGCGCGTTGCTCCGTGAAGCACTCGCGAATTGCTCCGCAATTTTCGCTCGCATGAAGCGAAGCGCGGTGTTACTTCTCCGTGAGCAGAAGGCTCGCTTCATAGGGCGAAGCCCTGCTTCATTTTTCATGCGCGTCAGCGCGCTTCATTTCCAAAACAAAAAGCACTTCTTGAGAAGTGCTTTTTGTTTTGGAGGCGCCACCCGGAATCGGACCGGGGATAAAGGTTTTGCAGACCTCTGCCTTACCGCTTGGCTATGGCGCCATATGTAAATGTTGGGGCGTTTTTTCAACGCTCGTGTATTATAGCACATCGCATTCGGTTTGTCAAGAGAAAAGTGAAAAGTTTTTTTGCAAATTCTGATGCATATTTCGACGATATACCGGATATTATACAGCTTGAGAAAAAGGTGTCTTGGATCCAGCACCTTCTGTATCCAAGACACCTTATTACTATAAAAAGAGTCCCAACTTTAGCCGTTTTGCTTTGAAATATTGGTCAGCATTTCTCCAACGGTACCGATCGCACCGGAAATGGCCTTCTTTGTGCCGGAGGGTTTGGGGGTCATCATGCTCTTCACCGCATATCCTGCCGCAGTTCCCAGCATCATTCCCGCCATCATACCGGCAATTCCCATAGTAGTAGCCTTCATGTTGCTCTTCCTTTCCTGCTTTTTGAAGATCTCTCTTCAAAAACAGAATGCGCAAAAGAGCTCTTATCTATACACAATTAAAAAAATGAAGTTCTGCCTATCCTTCCTTTTCCTGCATCCAACGCCTTTTCGTTCTTTGCCTCACAGACCTTTTGATCTTTTTTCTTTTTGATCCACCAAAAAACCTCTGACAGAGCCAAAATACAAGGAAGGAGATCACCGTCTGTCCAATCGCCAACGCAAGCGCAAAAATCACCGACTTCCCACCTCCCGGAAAAAGGGAGCATAGTGCCTGCAGCACAACCAGCAACAGTCCCGAAAACAATGCTGTCTCTCCTCTTTTTTCGCTACTTAACAGATATGTTGCTCCTCCGCAGACCATCGCACCGAGCAAGCAACCCATCACGGGAAGAACCCTCAACAAGCCGGATGGGTCAGAGGATCCCATCAAACAAAAAGCACAGATACACAAAAAGAGAAGCGCTGTTATCCACCCTGAAAGAGCGGGAAGAACAGCGCTTTTGAACAGCTTCATAACAGCACCGCCTTTACATCAAACTGAATTTGTTATAAAGCTTATGCACGGCAATGCGTTCTTATGCCTATTTACTGAGCATCCTCAGCCTTTACGTCTACAGACTTGATCGCAGACTTGAGGATACGGATCTTGGTGCCATCCTTGCTGGTTTCGATCACACAGGTCTCATCCTTGATGCGAACGACTCTGCCGATGATACCGCCGATGGTGGTAATCTCGTCACCGATTGCCAGATTGTTCATCATTTCAGCCGCCTGCTTCTCCTGCTTTTTCTGAGGACGGTACATGAAGAAGTAGAATACTACCACCACACCTACCAGCATTACAAGCGTCATTACTAAATCCATTCCGCCGCCCATTTTATATACCTCCAATGGTTTATTATTCTTTTGGCAATTGCCTATCCCTGTTATTATACCTTATTTTTTGTGCTTTTGCAAGAGGTATTTATGAATTCTTGCTGACCAAACGGTCAATTTTTTTATTTTCACCGATCACCGTGATGGAATGTCCCGCCTTCAGCGGCTCCTTGGGGTTGGGGGAAATATTCATTTTACCCTTTTCATCGGCGATGGCGATCACGTTCACCCCGTAATTTGCACGTACCGACAGCTCAATAAGGTTTTTACCAACCCACTCTGCAGGCATAGGAATTTCCACGATGGAATACTCGTTTGAAAATTGAATACGCTCCAGAATATTGTTGGATTCCAGCATACTTGCCAGCTTTTCGCCCATTTCCTGCTCGGGGAAGACGATGCGATCGGCACCCACCTTTTCAAGCACCCTTCTTTCAAGATCGGAATTGGCTCTTGCTACCACGTAAGGCGCACCCATATCCTTTAAAAGCATGGTGATGAGCAGGCTTTTATTGATATTGTTTGAAAGGGCGATCACCGTGCAGTCGTATTCTGCCGCACCGGAGGCGCGCAGGGTCTGCTCGTTTGTGGGATCGCCGATAACGGCGTTGGTGGCGTAGTCGGCAAGTGTATTCACCGCCTCCTCGTATTCATCCATGATCATCACTTGATGACCGTTTCTTAAAAGAGCCACAGCCAAGGTCTGTCCGAATCTGCCAAGACCTATAATACAAAAGCTTTTCATTCTTTATTCTCCAATTCTTTGATCTGTTAAAACAAAAGTTATCCTATGTAAAAGCTGGTTTCAGGATAGCGAATACCGCTTTCCTTGACAGCACCGTTACCCGCAAGAGAGGTTGTGATGGTCAGCACCCCTACCCTGCCGAAATACATCAGCATCATCACAAGGATCTTGGTCACCACCGAAAGGCTCGGGGTAAGACCTGCGGACAGCCCCACCGTAGCAAAGGCCGAGACCACCTCGTAAAGCAGATCTACCACGGGTTTGTTTTCTATCAGACTGATGAGCCCCGTAAAGGCAAAGACGATGAAGACGCCGATAAAGAAGAGCGCCGTTGCTCTTTGCACCACCTGCCAGCTGATCGTTCTTTTGCCAATAACCAGCGTTTTTTTGCCCACTGCGCTGGCAAAGACCGAAAAGAGGATGATACCCACCGTTCCCACCTTGATACCGCCCGCAGTGGAGCCCGATGCTCCGCCGATGAACATATAGATGCAGGACATCAGCTTGGTGGAATCGTTCAAAGCAACGTTTGGAACCGACGCAAAGCCCGCAGTTCTGAGGGTCACCGAATGAAAAAGAGCGTTGAAGCACTTCTCGATAGTGTTCATTTTTCCAAGGGTTTGAGGGTTGTTCCACTCCAAGATCAAGGTCAAGAGCGCACCCGTAAGGATCAGGATGCCCGATGCGATCAGAATGAATTTGGAATAGACCGACAGCTTTTGCCGTCTGCCCTTAAAATAGCCGCCCAGATCATCCCAGATCACAAAGCCGATACCTCCCACGATGATGAGCAGCATCAGCACCGACAGCACGAGATAATCGTCGAAGATGCCGGTAAGCGACCCGTTTTCAAAGGTAAAGAGATCAAAGCCCGCATTACAAAAGGCAGAAACCGAGTGAAAGACGCTCATCCATATGGCCTGTCCGAGGCTTTCGGCATAGACCCACATACGGGTCATCAGAAGAAGTGCCCCGATGCCCTCTATGGCAAGCGTCCTTAAAACGATCCTCGTGATCAGACCGCGTACGTTTTCGTTTGAAGCAAGACCGTACGCCTGAGCGGCGATAAGCTGCTCTTTCGGGGTGATTTTTCGACGAATGATCCTTGAAAGCAACACCGCAATAGTCATAAATCCCAGTCCGCCCACCTGAATGAGCAGCAGCATCACCGCCTGCCCGAAGGGAGTAAAGTCCAAGGCAGGTGTGATCGTGGAAAGCCCCGTCACACACACGCAGCTGACCGCGGTAAACAAACAGTCAAGGTAGTATTTGGGGTGCATTGAGGGGAACGTGTTTGCAAAGGGCAAAAACAGCAAAATGCTTCCCACGAAGATGATGATCAGAAAGCCGAACAGTAAAATGCTCTCGGCAGAGACCGCCTTTTTCTTTTTGATGGCGTCAAAACTGATATATTTCAATACCACACCTTCTTTTCTTTATTTTACGTATCCGTACATCCTTGCAAGATCCAAAGCGCATTGCCACGAATCCGCGTTCCCGATCACCGTTTTGGCGCAGGAAGCATAAAGACGGCGACGGGCTCTGTAGAGCCTTCTGTAGTTTTCGGGATCACCGTTTACGGGAGGACGGGAAAGCACCCCCTTGTGCTGTAAAACGGCGTCCACCGATCGGACGATCCAGATGACCTCCTGCCCTGCAAGGGCTTTGCGGTTTTCCTCCAGCAAAACAACGCCTCCGCCGCAGGAAATGACCGCATTTTCCAGTTCAAGAGCCTTTAAAAGATAACCGTGCTCAAGCTTTCTGAAATAGTCCTCACCTTGTTCGTCAAAGATCTCACGGGGCGTCTTCCCTTCTCCCTTGACGAGCATCTCGTCAAGATCCACAAAGGAAAATCCCGCAAGCCTTGCAAGCTCTTTTCCTACGGTACTCTTACCACAGCCTGTCATACCAATGAGTATCGGCCTTGAAGTAGTCAAGACGGTACTCTTTCTTTCCGTATTTTTCAAAATAATCCTCCTTTAGAATGGCACAGCATCCGATATCGCGAAAAGAACCCTTCACGTACATCAGATTTCTCGCCACTCCCTCAAACTGCATTCCGTTTTTCTCCATCACACGGCGGCTCGCCTCGTTGCCCACCATATAGCGTGCCTGAATGCGGTTCACACCAAGATAATTAAAACCAAAGCACAAAAGCTCCTTTGCGATCTCACTGCCGTAGCCCCTACCCCAGTAGTCATCGTTTAAGACGTAGCCGATCTCTGCCGACTGGTGTCGGCTGTCAATGGTGGTAAAGCCTCCCGTGCCGATCATTTTTCCCGTATCCTTCAGGATAACGGCCCAATCGTAAAATAGACCCTGACTATACTGCTTTTTAACAAATGCAAGATAGCGCCTGGTATACTCTACGCTCTCATGCGGAGACCAAAGAAGATAGCGTGTAACCGTCTGCTTGGAGGAATACTCAAACATATCCTCGGCATCACGGATCTGCATGGGACGAAATAAAAGCCGATCTGTCTCAATGGCAGGTGGATTTTTAAAAACGTCCTTGAAATCCTCAATCATCCTTGTTCTCCTCCCTCAGATACCGCACTGCGGTTCAAATTTCAAAGTTCTTCGACCCGTATTATACCACAAATCCGCCTTGATGTAAAGCATTTCTTTTCGTTTTGTAACCTCACTCTTCCATCATTCCTCTTTTTATTTGGGATTTTTCACTTTCGACTTGACAAAACGAGCAAAATATGATACTATCTAAAAAACAAAATATGCACAGATTGCATCACGGAATGTTATTTCGCCTTACGGCGAATATACCCACGCCCTGCGCCTAACAAGCGAGCTTGTCGATCTTCGGGCGGGGTATACGAAGCGGTTTCGACGAGCGAAACTCGTCGAGCCTCTTCTCTTGGGACTCCGTAAATATGATGCACGGATGTGCTTTTACACAGTCAAATATGCACAGATTGCATCACGGAATGTTATTTCGCCTTACGGCGAATATACCCACGCCCTGCGCCTAACAAGCGAGCTTGTCGATCTTCGGGCGGGGTATACGAAGCG
>JAGBIB010000089.1 GCA_017935195.1 Clostridia bacterium | reverse complement strand
TCCGTTAAGAGTATCACGCCTAGTCATCGTCCTTTTTTATTTATGAATTCATTCATGCGCACCTTGCTCTTTACATTCTTATAAGGTTGTGATATACTGTAGCTATAAACGCCGTTTATCCAAGAAAAAAACGGCAATACTCCAAAAGAAAGGACGCCTTTCGCAATGCGAAAGCGATGGTCGGGACCATGAACACCAACAAACCTGCGCTCATTTCCGCAAGCCGTCTTTGCCTGCGGGCGCTGACAATGGACGACAAGGAGAACGTCTGCGCCATTTTGAAAAACGAGCAGATCGCAAAGACCTATATGATGCCCGATTTTGAAAACGAGGAGGCAGTTATAAAGCTTTTTGAAGCCTTCCTCCGTCTTTCCCAAGCCCCCGACCGCTTCGTTTACGGCATTGCTCTTGACGGAAAGATCATCGGTCTTTTAAACGAGACTGCCAAGAGCGAGGACGAGATGGAGTTAGGCTATCTGATCCACCCTGCCCACTGGGGCAACGGCTACGCCACAGAAGCACTGGGGGCGTGCATCAAGGCGCTCTTCGATATGGGCTATCAAAGGGTGGCGGCCGGCTATTTTGAAGAGAATATCGCCAGCGGCAGAGTGATGGAAAAGTGCGGAATGGTCGCCACGGGCGGCACCGAGGAGATCGAATACCGGGGAAAAAAGCACCGGGTGATCCTTTGTCAAATCCAAAAGCGGGAATAAGCAAAGACATTCCCTGCCCTTCCACATAAAATCTGCATAAATTCTGCACAAAATTTACCTTTTGCTCACAAATGCGCTCTTTACAAAGCCACACTCCTATGGTAAAATGAAGAGCATAAGACGAAAAGCAAACGATGAAAAAAACGGAGACGAAAGATGCCTCGTAAAATCAAAAACTTCAGAGATCTGGGTGGAATTCCCACCGCAGACGGTAAAACGGTGAAAAAGGGTCTGCTTTACCGCAGTGCCCACCTTTGCTCCCTCACCCCCAAAACGGCAAAGCGCCTGCGGGACGAAACGGGACTTTCCACCGTGGTGGATCTGCGCAGTCCCTCCGAGCTTGCCGCCAAAAAGGAGATCGTGGCAAAGGGGGTGACCTACCTGCACCTGCCCCCCTTAAATGACGATCAAAACCCTGCCGTCACGGGAAAGAGCCGCCGAGCCATCCTTGAGCGCATCATGGCCAAGGAAGGCGGTGCACGTCGCTATCTTTTAGACACCTACCGTCTGATGGTCACCGAAAAGCCCTGCCTCGATGCCTTTGCCACCATCTTGCATTTGATGAAAGAAAAAGAAAATGCCGCATTTTTATGGCACTGCACCCAGGGCAAGGATCGCACGGGCATTGCCGCTGCCTCCATTCTGATGGCGCTGGGCGTGGAGCGAGAGGAGATCTTAAAGGACTACCTGCTCACCAACCGTGCTTCCCGCTTTAAAAACACCATGATCTATCTGGGGGTACTGCTGGTCACCTTCAGCAAGCGTACCGCAGACGAGTTAGCCTACCTGCTCACCGCCCACGATTTTTATTTGGAGGCGGCGTTTGAGGAGATCGATCGGGTATACGGCGGCACCGAAGGCTACCTTTCAAGAGGCCTTGGTCTTAGCGAAGGGGACGTGGCGCAGCTCAGAGAGATCTATCTGACTTAAAGCACAGAAGCTCATGAGAGGAACACACAGAGGAGCGCTTTTCAAAATGCGCTCCTCTTTTTTCAAAAAGCACTTGATTGTTTTCCCCTTTTATGATATAATGTCAGCCGAATCAAATACGCCTGCATAGTTAAATGGATATAATAAACCCCTCCTAAGGGTTAGTTATGGGTTCGATTCCCGTTGCGGGTACCAAAATGCCCGAATGCTTTTGCATTCGGGCGTTTTACTTTTATTTTTCTTTTATTCTTCACTTTTCACCAAGATCTATAATTTTTTTGCCGATCTTTATTTATTTTGCGTTTACTTGTTGACAAAACAACTGTTTAGTGCTATAATGCCATTGTTGTTAGATACAACAAGTTTGGAGGAGCCATGGAAGAACGCTACAAGACCTTTACGTTGTTCATGATCAATATTCGCCGCAACATCCACCGCATCCAAACAAGGGAAATGGCCGCTTTGAATCTGAAGAGCCACCATTTGTCCTGTTTGCATTACCTTTATAAGGCAGGATCGTTGACAGCAAAGCAGCTTTGTGACATCTGTCAGGAGGACAAGGCGAACATTTCAAGAGCACTGGACTATCTTGAAAAAGACGGCTACCTTTTCTGCAAATCCACAGCCAAAAAGCGCTATAACAGTCTCTTTGAGTTGACCGACAAGGGGCGTGAGGTGGGTGCGCAGGTTTCCTCTAAGATCGAAAGTATGACAAAGGAAGCCGAAAAGGGACTCAGCGACGAGGACAAAGCCACCCTTTACAGATGTCTTTCCACCATCGATCGGAATTTGAGAAGCATCTGCGAAGGATACGATGCCCCCGAGGATTGACCCTTCCCTTCCGAAAAGAACGAAACCAAGGAGAATAAGACGATGTCTGACAAGATCATCCCGGTTTTTTACGCCTGCGACGGCGCTTTCGTGAAATACACCATTGTTTCGATGCATTCCATGATCCAAAACGCTTCAAAAGACGCACATTACCGCATCCACATCCTGTATACCGATATTGAAGAGGATATGAAGGCCGTGGCTTTAAGCATGGCAAACGAGCAATTTGAGATTGTTTTCAACGACGTGACTGCCTATCTGAACTCCATTTCCAAAAAACTGCCCATCAGAGACTACTACTCCAAGACCACCTACTACCGCTTCTTCATTGCCGAGATGTTCCCCGAATACGAAAAGGCGATCTATATCGACAGCGACACCGTCTTCCAAGGCGACGTGTCCGCCCTTTATAACCACGAGTTGGGCGACAACTACGTGGGTGCCTGCCACGAGCAGGCAATGGTTCAGGTGGACGAATACGGAACCTACGCCGAAACGGTGGTGGGTGTGAACCGCCACAACTTCTTTAACGCCGGTATGATGCTCATCAACTGCCATCTTTTCAGAGAAAAGAAGGTGCTTGAGCAGTTTTTAAACTATCTTCACGTCTACGATTTCGTAGTCACCCAGGACGAGGACTACCTGAACGTCATCTGCAAGGATCACGTTTTGTGGCTGGATCAGAGATGGAACACCGAGATCTTCGGTCAGATCCTCTACCCCATTGAGGAAGCAAATGTTCTTCACTACATCATGACCAGCAAGCCCTGGCATTACGACGACTGCCGCCATGCCGACATCTTCTGGAGCTACGCCGAGAAAACCCCCGTTTTTGACGCCATCAAGGCAGAGCTTAACGCCTACACAGACGAGCAGAGAGCCAACGACACGCTGGTGCTTGAAAATCTACTGAAGCTGGCGGTGAAGGAGACCAACAAGGAAGAGACCTTCGTCACCATTCAGAATAAAAAAAAAGCCGCTGACCGCCTGGAGATCTTAAAAAAGATCGAAGAATACGAGATCGCAGGCAGATTTGACGAAGATGTGGAGGAGGATCCCCCCTCCAAGGAGTTAAAGCCCGAGGACGTGGACTACTACAGAGAAGGCATCGTTGCCAAAACCAAGGCGCAGGCGGCGTACGCGGCGGCAAGGACCTTCGTTTACAAGCTGATCGACGATAAAAAGCTGATCGTGAAGGACATCAAGGGCATTGAGCATTTTAAGAATCTGAACAGCGGCGCCATCATCACCTGCAACCACTTCAACGCCTTTGACAGCTTTGCCATCCAAATGGCGTACGAGGCAGCAGACCAGAAGGAGCGCACCTTCTACCGCATCATCCGCGAAGGAAACTACACCTCCTTCCCCGGCTTTTACGGGATGCTGATGCGCAACTGCTACACCCTTCCCCTTTCCTCCAACCACAAGACCCTTCGAAAATTCAACGAAGCCACAACCACTCTTTTGCAAAGAGGAAACTTCGTTTTGGTCTATCCCGAGCAGAGCATGTGGTGGAACTACCGCAAGCCCAAGCCCTTAAAGCCCGGCGGATATATGTTTGCCGTGAAGGCAGACGTACCCGTGCTTCCCTGCTTCATCACCATGAAGGACTCGGACATCGTGGGCGAGGACGGCTTCTTCGTGCAGGAATACACCATCCACGTGGGCGCTCCCATTTATCCCGACAAGACCCTGCCCCCAAGACAGCAGGTACCCGACCTGATGGAGAAGAACTTCGCCGTCTGGAAGGAGATCTACGAGCGGGAATACGATATGCCCCTCGTTTATAAGACCAAAAAAGACTGAATCAAAAAATCAGGCTCAACTGCAGTTGAGCCTGATTTTTTGATTCAAAGATTCTTTATGCTCCCCATCCCGCAAGGAAGTATCCATTCCCCCTCAAAGGCACGTTCCCCTTCAAGAGAGAGGGAAAGGCAATAGCGCCGACCGCCGTAAAGAAGCAGATGGCTCTCACACCCCGAAACGTCCAATTCCTTTAAAAAATCGGGAAAAACCCCCGTCCCCGCTCTTTTGCCCTCGGCTTCCTTTTTCGTCCACAGGGTGGTGAAAAAGAGGGGTTTGTCCTTGGATAAACGGTAGCATTCCAGCTCTTCCATCGAAAAGAGCCTCTTGGCAAGCGCTTCCCGATCCTTCTCTTCCTCTACCAACTCCAAATCTACTCCACAGGGGGCATCTGCCACCAAAAGAAGACTCAGTCCTCCGCTGTGTGCAAAGGAAAAATGAATGCCCTCCAAGGGCAGATAGGGCTTGCCCTGCTCGCTTTTCAAAAGAGGCAGAGCATAGGGATCAACTCCCATCCCCTCAAGATGGTCTTTAAGAAGGCGGCGGCAGGCAAGAGCGGCGGCTCTGTCCTCCGATATTCTGTACTTTTGCGCGCTTTTCAAAAAAGAGGGGGGCAGGAGGGCGGCAAGCTCCTCTTCCCTTTGGCAATCGACTGCGCAAATATAGATCCGTTCCAAGCTCATCCCTCCTTTTTTCAAAGTATACCATATCCGCACCCCTTTTTCAAGATTTTTTAAACAAAGAGGAAATTTTTCTTTTTTCTCTTGAAAAAAAGACGGTTCTGTAGTATACTATATCGTAGTATGCTGTTGTGCTTTGCGCTCTTCGAAACGGCAAAACCTTTAGATTTCAGAAAGAGAGGGCTTTCTTTGTCAGGATTTCGCAATTTCGGCATCTCCTTCGTCGCCGCATTGGTGCTTCTCGGCGGCGTTGCCTACTGGGCAATGGGATTGCTTGCCAATATGTTTGACCCGAATAACGATCAAAATAATGCCCCCGACTGGCAGGACACCCAAAAGTGGGAGGATCCCGATGCAACGGC
Organism: Clostridia bacterium; assembly: GCA_017935195.1. Lineage (GTDB taxonomy): Bacteria > Bacillota > Clostridia > Oscillospirales > CAG-272 > UBA11512. The sequence continues at coordinate 1,371 of JAGBIB010000089.1, read as the reverse complement.
AGGACTCACCCCCATCAAAAGTGGCCGTTCCTTCAATATGGTGATCATCGGCACCGATTATGATCCTAAAATCTATAACGACTATCAAAAACCCGAAAATTGGGGTTATGAAAAGCTTTTTTTGAAAAGAAAAGTGGAAGCTACTGCCATCCTCTTCGTCCGATTTGACAAGGAGAGCCGCTCAATCATCATGAGCAGCGTTCCCTCCTCCACCGCTGTTATGGTAGACCACGTTCCCATGACCTTGGGACAAGCGTACGGATATAAGGGTGCGGAATATGTCAAGGACACCGTCAGCGCTTTGACAGGCATGACTGTGGACTTCAGCTTTGTCTTCTCCGGAAGAGATTTTGCAGAGTTTACCAAGACAAGGCTTCTTGACCACCGCTTCACCGTTCCCTTTGATCTGACGACGGGTACCGACAAGGGGCTTGCCGCTCAAACCTTTACCAAAGGGCAGGTGCTCACCTCATCGGACGATCTCTATACGCTGATCCATCACGACGATTATGATCTCTTGGAGATCGATAAGCAGTTTTCACTGATGCGCAGCATCTTCCTGCAAACGCTCAAAAAGATCACCGTAACCAACAACCCCACGATGTATTATAACAGCTTCATTGCGGGCATGGAAACCAACATGACCGCAGAGGATGTGACCCAACTCATCGAAGTGCTCTACACCCTTCCCCTCTATATCGATGCCACCGAGGATGCCACCACCGTCAAGGTGATCGATCTTTATAAGCTGGGCTCCTTTTCAAAGGATCTGACCTTTACCCCCGACTATACCGCAACCCGCGGCGCCTTCGAAAGCTACAAAAAATAACGGCTTTGGCCGCTCTAACTCTAAAATTTTATCACTGACGAGGTTTATACAATGAAAAACACCGAAAAGACAATGGAAAAAATCGTTGCCTTATGCAAAAACAGAGGCTTCATCTTTGCAGGAAGCGAGATCTACGGCGGTCTTGCCAACACTTGGGACTACGGTCCTCTCGGCGTAGAGCTGAAGAACAACGTAAAAAAGGCATGGTGGCAGAAATTCGTGCAGGAAAACCGCTACAATGTGGGTCTTGACGCTGCCATCCTGATGAATCCTCAGACATGGGTGGCATCGGGTCACCTGGCAGGCTTCTCCGATCCTTTGATGGACTGCCGCGAATGCCACGAAAGATTCCGTGCAGACAAGCTCATTGAGGATTGGTGCGCAGAAAACGAGTTCACTCTTCCCAAGCCCATCGATGCCTTCACTCAGGCTGAAATGAAGGAATTCGTGGAGGAGCACAACATCCTCTGCCCCACCTGCGGCAAGCACAACTTCACCGACATCCGTCAGTTCAACCTGATGTTCAAGACCTTCCAGGGCGT
>JAGBIB010000088.1 GCA_017935195.1 Clostridia bacterium | reverse complement strand
CACCCATGCAGGGATCCTCCGCCACCGCACAGCAGTCGCAGTCCACCGACATATTCTTCATTACGTTGATATAAAGGATCCTGCCGTCAAAATAGTCGATCACAGAGCCTGCCGCGTCTGCCATTGAGGAAAGGAAGGCATCGTGGTCGGCAGTCCAGATCTTCTCGGGCTCTCCCGCACCGTGGATATACGCCTTGCCAAAGGAGGATGCAACGCCGATGGAAAGCTGCTTTAGCGCCCCACCGTAGCCTCCCATAGGGTGACCCTTGAAGTGGGAAAGAACCAGCATGGAATCGTAGGAGGCGATGTCCTTGCCCACGAAGTTTTTGTGGATGGTCTTTCCATTTTTAATGGCAAGCTCCAGATCGGGCCCCTCCGCATCCAGCAGATCCACGGGGAAATATCTGTCCCAGCCGTGCTTTTTGATCAGCTCCTTATGCTTTGCGGTGGTGTTCCTCTTGCCCTCGTAGGCGGTGTTACATTCCACCACCGTGCCCCCCGTTTTTTCAATCACAGGACGCCAGAAATCGGGGCGCAGAAAATTCTGGTTGCCCTCCTCGCCCGAATGCACCTTCACTGCCACGTGAGAGCCAAGCTTGTTTTTGCCCTCGTTTTCAATCAGCTTTTCAAAAAGAGCCAGCACGCTCTCGGGGGTGATCTCTCTTGTGAAATAGACCTTGCTCATGGTAAATCTCCTTTATCGTTTACAAATTGAATGGGGAAAGAGAAAAGTGCGAAGCGCTCATTCAGCTTTCCCGTCCGCCCTCAGAACCTCCAGCAGCGCTCTGCAGCCCTTGTCAATATCCTCAAAGGCCTCTCCAAAGCCGCCCGTATACCAAGGATCTGCCACCTCGCCCCCTTGTGGGGTGAGGTCAAGCAGCTTTTTACATTTGCCCTCGGGGTCACCACCGAAAATGCGGTGCATTCCCCGCAGATTGCTCTCGTCCATACAAAGGAAGAGGTCATATAAGGGGTAGTCTTCTTTTTTTAACTGCACCGCACGGTGCTCGGCAACGGGCACCCCTCTTCTTTTTAACTCCGCCCTTGCAGGAGGATAAATGGGATTGCCCACCCCGCGGTAGATCTCCTCACTGCTCACCGCAGAGGAAAATGCTTCGATCTGCCCTTGCAAATGGGCGTTTTCGATCATCTCTTTAAAGATCATTTCAGCCATCGAACTCCTGCAGATGTTGCCGTGGCAGACAAACATGATCCTTTTCAACGCTATCCCTCCCTTCGCCGCCTTTCGGGGCTTTTTTCTTTTACTATACCATACCTTTACTATACCATACTCTTTATAAAATTACAAGTTCTTTTTCCATGGAGCGCCCTATTCTTTCAAAAATAAATCCAAAAAATTCCAAAAATACTATTTACATTTATTAGGTTTTATGGTATAATGTTCCATAGAAATAACAAAGGAGAAACGACTATGGACAAAACCCTGAGTTCCCCCAAAGAATATGTGCTGACCAACGGCAGATACAGAGTACGCTATACCCTCATTGAACAGCAATCCATGGAGGAAGGCGCACCCCGCCCCGCCTTTTCGCTGATCGTAGAGCGTGATCGGGAGCGTGCCGTTCTGGAAGACTTCACCCATGAAAAAAGCAAAGCCTTGCCTCTGCTTGAGCAGTTTTGTGAAGGTGCCGTCCTGCCCGAGGAGGTGGAGGGCATCGGTGAAGACCTGCTTTCCGACTTCGACTTCGTGGTGTAAAGAAATACCACAATCTCGCATTTAAAAAAAATTGCCTCTCCTTAAAAAAAAATATTGATATTCGGCAAAAAATGTGCTATACTGCTATCAGAAATTTTGTGTATTGAGGAGCGGATTATGAAAAAGATCTACGAAGGCAAGACCAAGGACGTATACAGCCTTGAAAACGGCAACGTACTTTTGAAGTTTAAAGACGACTGCACCGGCAAGGACGGTGTATTTGATCCCGGCGAAAACAGCGTGGGACTGACCATTGAGGGCATCGGCAAGGCAAACCTTGAAACCTCGGTTTACTATTTTGAGCTTTGCAACAAGGCAGGCATCAAGACCCACTACGTTTCTGCAGACGTGGAAAATGCAACCATGGAGGTACTCCCCGCAGAGTGCTTCGGCAAGGACAAGGGCGGAAACGGTTTGGAGGTCATCTGCCGTCTGGTTGCCACCGGCAGCTTCATCCGCAGATACGGCGAATACATCAAGAACGGCACTCCTCTTGAGGGCGGTTACGTGGAATGCACCTTCAAAAACGACGAAAAGGGCGATCCTCT
>JAGBIB010000087.1 GCA_017935195.1 Clostridia bacterium | reverse complement strand
GTTTGCAAAAGTTCGCAAAGCGAACTTTATTGCAAATGATGTTGGCTACGCCGAGTGATGACGGCTTCGCCTAATGATGCGTGGCTTCGCCACATTTTATTGACATTTCCACTTTGAGTATAACATAGAGCTGTTTTTCAATGTTTTGAGATTTAGCCTGTTTTTGTCTCCGTCATTCATTTTGTTGCTTCCTGTAATGATCTTCCTTTCGGACGCGTGGCATCTGACCTGGCTTGTTTTTGCCGTGGGCGGGGTGCTGTTTCCCGTGGTGATGGCGATCTGTGGGTTGCTTAACGACAGAGAAAAGTGAACTGAAACCTACAAGAACCGTTTTGGAAAAAAACAAGGCGGTTCTTTCTCTTTTTTGCAAAGTGCGGGGGCTTTTGTTGACATTTGATCGGTTTTGTGCTATACTTTGCCTATAAACGATGAAAAGGAGAATGTCTATGCCGTCAAGAGAAAAGAGCGCCCATCAGCCCTCTGCCCGCTACTTTTTGGGCATTGACGGGGGCGGCACAAAGACTGCCTTTGCCCTTGCCGACGGTCAGGGAAGGGTACTTGACCGTCTGACCCTCGGTGCCTGCAATCCCAACGACGTGGGTTTTGACGAGACCTTCAGGGTGCTGTCGGAGGGGATCGAAGCCATTTGTAAAAGCTACGACCTTGGCGAGATCTCTGTTTTTGCAGGGCTTGCGGGCTGCTCTTCCAAGGAAAATATGCCCCGTATCGCCTCCTTTCTTTCCTCCTTCGGCTTTTGCCGCTACGCCAACCACAACGACGCGTGGAGCGCCGTTGCCGGCGCCTTGGGCAGGGAGGACGGCATTGCCGTTATTATGGGCACAGGCTCCATTGCCTACGCCAAAAGGGGGCAGGAGCTGTTTCGCATCGGCGGCTACGGCTATCTGTTCGGCGACAAGGGAAGCGGCTACGCCATCGGCAGAGACGTGATCTTGTCGGCTTTGCAAATGGAGGACGGTAGCGGGGAAGAGACCCTGCTTCACGCCCTCGTCAAGGATCGGTGCGGTGAAGATACGGTGCTTTCCTCCATCGACCGCTTTTACGAAGGGGGCAAAAGGGAGATCGCCCGTTACGCGCCCCTTGTCTTTGAGGGATATTTGCAGGGCGATGCCGTGGCAAAAAGAATTCTTGAAGACAATCTTTCCTCCATCGCGCAGCTGATCAAGGGAGGCGGAAAAAGGCTTGTGGGAGGACAGATCAAGGTGGTGCTTTGCGGCGGACTGACCCGCAGTGCAGAGCTGATCCTGCCCCTGCTTTGCCCGATGCTTGAGGATGAGGAACAGGACTATCGGGTGAGCGTTTGCCAAAAAGAGCCCGTTTTTGGGGCACTGTTGCTTGCGGGGATGCCTGCAAAGGAAGAATAGAGGAAAAAATGAAGATCTTACGTACCGAAGAACGAAACGAAAAGACCACCCACATCGACAAAATGACTGCAGAAGAGATGATGCGGGTGATCCAGGAAGAAAACTACAACGCCGTGAAGGCAATTGAAAGCGAGATCCCCGCAATTTCAGAGGCAGTGGAGCAGATCAGCGCACGAATGAAGGAGGGCGGCAGGCTCTTTTACGTGGGCTGCGGCACCTCCGGCAGACTCGGGGTGCTGGACGCCTCCGAGTGTCCCCCCACCTACGGCGTGTCCTACGATACCGTCATCGGCGTGATGGCAGGGGGCGCCAAGGCGCTCAGTCAAGCGGGCGAAGCCGAGGAGGACAGCTTTGAGGACGGTTGCCGAGACCTTTTATCCTACGGCATCACCGGGAAGGACTCGGTGGTGGGCATTTCGGTGTCTGGGGGTGCTGCGTACGTGCTGGGGGCTCTTCAAACGGCAAGGAACGCGGGAGCGCTGACCGTGGCGCTGAGCTGTAACGAGGGCTGTCCCATCGAGGCTCTTGCCGAGATCTGTATCCATCCCGACACGGGAGCCGAGGTGGTTACGGGTTCTACCCGAATGAAGGCGGGAAGCGCCCACAAAATGATCGTGAATATGATCTCCACGGGGGTGATGATCCGTTTAGGGCACGTTTACGAGAACCTGATGGTCAATCTTCAGCCCTCCAATATCAAGCTGCGCGATCGGATGATCCGCATCACCTGCGAGATCACGGGGCTTGGCTACGAGGATAGTGAGCGGCTGCTTGAAGAAAACGGATTTGAGATCAGAAGAGCCATTTTGAATGGTGGGGGATTTAAGAGCTAAGTGCGCTTTTACATTTGAAAAGTCTTTTTCATCGTTTCATATAAAACGATGAAAAAGACTTTTATTTTGTCGGTTAAAATATTTTAAGCGGTAAAATAAATCAACAAAAAGGTGAATCCGATTATTGACAGAAGGTCTTCCTGCGGGTATAATAGCCTATATTTAAAAAGTAAACGAAAAAGCGCTTTGGATTGCAAGGTGCAGGGAGAAACGATAGATGGAATGGAACCGACTCAATGATTATGCCGAAGGAAGGGCAGAGATCTGTCGCAAAAACGATAGGATTGAAAAGGATCTGTATGCCCGATACGGTGTGAAAAAAGGATTGCGTGACGAAAACGGAAACGGTGTTCTTGCCGGACTGACCAACATTTCTAAGGTCACCGCCTTTGAATATCCAAACGGTGTGAAGACCCCGGCAGAGGGCAAGCTGTGGTACAGAGGCTACAGAGTGGAAAAGCTGCTTGCCGATCTTGGACCCGAGGAATACGGCTATGAAAAGATCGCCTACCTTCTTCTGATGGGCGACCTGCCCACGAAGCAGGAGCTTGCCGACTTCAAAAGAACTCTGGGGGATTGCAGAAGCCTGCCCACCAACTTTGCCCGCGACGTGATCATGAAGGCACCCAGCGGCGACATTATGAACTCCATGACCCGCAGTATCCTGACCCTTGCCTCCTACGACGGGGGGATCAACGATTGCACGGTGGCCAATTCACTGCGCCAGTGCATCCAGCTGATTGCGGAGTTTCCTCTGCTGGCGGTATACGCCTACCACGCCTACAACTACTATGAAAACGTGGGCAGTATGGTCATCCACCGCCCCGATCCCACCCTGTCCACCGCGGAAAACTTCTTGATGATGCTTCGCCCCGACAAAAGGTACACCCCCACCGAGGCAAAGGTGCTGGACACCGCCCTCATCCTCCATATGGAGCACGGCGGCGGTAACAACTCCACCTTCACCACCCGCGTGGTCACCTCGGCAGGCTCGGATACCTATTCTACCATCGCCGCGGCAATGTCCTCTTTAAAGGGACCCAAGCATGGCGGAGCGAATATCAAGGTGATGGAAATGATGGCGGATATCCGCAACCATGTGAAGGACGGCAGAGATCGGGAAGAGGTGGGCGCGTATCTGACGAAGATCGTCAACAAGGAGGCCTTTGACAGAAAGGGACTCATTTACGGTATGGGCCACGCCGTCTATTCGCTCTCCGACCCCCGCGAACGGGTCTTCCGCTCCTACGTGGAGCAGCTTGCAAGGGAGAAGGGCAGAGAAGGCGATCTGGCGCTTTATAAAAACGTGGAGGAGCTTGCCCCCGAGCTGATCGCAAAATACAGAAAGATCTACAAGGGCGTCAGCCCCAACGTGGACTTCTACAGCGGCTTCGTTTACGAGATGCTGGACATCCCCGTTGAGCTTTATACAGCCATGTTTGCCGTGGCACGCATCGTTGGATGGAGTGCTCACCGCATTGAGGAGCTGATTTGTATGGATAAGATCATCCGTCCTGCCTATATGAGCGTGATGGGGGAAAAATAAAGGGGATTTTTGTCCTTTTGACCTTGACAAAAAGAAAACCTTCCTATATAATAGAGCGGCTTGAACGGCGAACACCGAAGGAGCCGCTCTTTTTTTTGTGTCTACAGACGTTTTGAAACGACTGAACAATTTGAAATGAAGGTGATTTTTTGAAACGGTATAAGGAATACGTTGCCCACGTTCTGCCTTGTATGTTTTACGGCGTGCTTTGCGGACTGCTTGTGGGTGTGGCGATGTTCTTCTTCAAATTCGGGGCAAGCAAGGTCACGGCGCTGTCCGAGCATCTGCTTGAGGGTGCAAAATCCTCGCCCCTATATATCATTCTGCTTTTTGCAGTTCTTGCCCTTGGGGCGCTTTTGATGATCCTGCTTCACAAAAAGATCCCCGATTGCAAGGGAGGCGGTATTCCGCTGAGTGAAGGGATCCTTCGAGGATTGCTGTCCTTCCATTGGCTCAAGACCCTCATCGGTACCTTCGTTGGCAGTATGATCAGCTTTTTTTGCGGTCTGCCGTTAGGCAGCGAGGGTCCTGCCGTGGTGATGGGTACCTCCCTTGGATGCCTTTGCGGAAAAATCTCGGGCAACAAGCACGCATGGAGCCGCTACGTGATGTCGGGCGGTGCAGGCGCGGGCTTTGCCGTGGCAACGGGCGCGCCGCTGGCTGCAATGCTCTTCATTTTGGAGGAGGTGCACAAGCGCTTTACCCCCATGCTGGTGCTGACGGTGTCCATGTCGGTCCTTTCGGCAACGGCAGTAAACCGCGGGCTTTCTTCCTTGTTCGGCGTTTCGCCCTATCTCTTTGAGGTGGAGGAGCTTGCCCGCTTTGAGCTTTCCCATATGGGCTGGCTGCTCCTTTTAGGGGTACTGACCGCCATTGCGGTGGGGATTTTTGATGCGTCCATCATTTATTTCAGAAAGCTGACGGCAAAGATCGGAAGATTTTTCCCTCGTCCCGTGAAGATTCTGCTTATTTTCCTTCTTGCAGGGGTTCTGGGACTGACCTGCGTTGATGCTCTTTATAGCGGACACCATACCGTTTTAGAGGTGGCAGAGGGGCACAAGACCACCTTGACTCTGGTGCTGATTTTGGCTCTTCGTATGCTGATGATGCTGCTCATCACCGATAGCGGTGTCACGGGGGGGATCTTCGTACCCACCCTTGCCATCGGTGCGCTGTCGGGCGGGCTGATCGTCAAGCTTCTTGTGGTGATGGGAATGCCCGAGGAATTGTACTCTGCGGCGGTTCTTCTTTCCATGTGCGCCTTTATGGGCGGAATGCTCCGCTCGCCTTTGGTGTCGGCAGTGCTCTTTGCCGAGATCACGGGGCAGTTTACCGACTTTTTCTTCGTGGCGCTGGTGGTCTTCACCGTCAGCTTCGTCACCGAGCTTTTCAACCAGACGTCCTTTTACGATTCGGTGATGGAGAGAATGGAAAAAGAGCAAACGGCAGGCAAGACCCCGAAGATCGCCTGCTTTGAAATGAAGGTTCTGCCGGGGGCGTTCGTTATCGGCAAGGCGGTAAGAGACGTGATGTGGCCGCCCTCCTGCGTGGTGCTGAGCATCAAGAGGGCAGAAAAGAACACGGCAGATACCGACCACGACGGCGAAAAACGCCTTTACGAGGGCGATACCGTGATCGTTCGCGCCCGCTTCTATGAGGAAGAGGAGTTGAAAAAGGTGCTTCTCGGTCTGATGGGTAAAAACCAGGAGATCGTTGAAGTGGAAATGCACTGAGTCGCTACGTAAAATAAACGTGAAATAAAAAAGAGGGCTTGCCCAACTTCTTATAAGGAAGTTGAGCAAGCCCTCTCTTTTGTGTTTGTTACTTTGTGTACCGAGTACCTCGTTAGAGATAACGTTTTTGGGGCATGGTAGATTCAATGGTTCGAAAGTCGTATTTGTAATATCCGATGGTCAAAAACAGAGCGCTTCCGTTTTCGTTATGAATCTCCATCAGCTTTTGTCTTGCGGCAAAGGATGGCATGTCGGGCATAAGGTGATCATCCTTGCGGCACGCCACGACGTACTTCACGTGGGGACGTTCCTTTTCAAGGAAGGCATTCAGCTTCTCATTCTCCTCTTCCTTTGCAGGATCGTAGAAGAACGAAAGAACTCTGCCGTCCGCACAGGAAAGGATCAGCGCCCAGACGGCGTTTTGGTTTTCGGGATCCGCAAGCCCTGTTCTTGCCCTTTCAAGAAGGCGGCAAAATTCGCTCATTCCCGATTCTTTTAAGGACAGCGCAAAGACGTCCCTGCTGATTTTTTCGTAAAGCTCTGTAAGGGAACGGTATCGCGGATCGGTCTTGTAGGGCTCAAACTCCGGAAAGTGCAGCACTTCGCCTGCAATATCCATCACTCTGCCAAAAAGAAAGATTCCGTTTTGCTCTTCAACCTGTGAAAGCAGATCAATGGATCCCGTGACCTTTTCTTTGGCAAGATAGCGGTCCTTTGCAAGGATCATCAGCGCCTTCACCTTCTCAAGAAGGGCGAAGCCCTCGTCTGCCCGATTTTCCTTTAAAAGGGCAGCGGAATACTGTATAAAGATAAGGGTGCGTATACCGAGAAAGACATCCCCCTCTTCTTTTGAAAAGACCTGCAGAGCTTCAAGCATGGTTTTGTAGTAGGGAAGGGGATGCAGCTCCGGAAAAACACGGCCATGGTAGTTGCGCGCATCCTTGCTGATGTATCCCCCTTCGGCAAGACCGAAGAGCAACGTCATGACCCGCGTATAGGTGTTATACTGCAAGGCTTTTTCAAAGTTTTCCTTGTCGTGGGTGTGTCGATAGCGCCTCACCATCAGATCGCTGTAATTCAGAATGTGGGAGTCGTCCGGAACGAGGTCCTTCCACTGGGATAGCCGTTCTTCCTCCTCGTTGCAAAAAACTAAGAAAAGCTTTGCCATGCGTTGTTCTGCGCAACAGTTTTTAAGATGCTCTTTTGCAAGAGTGCGAGCGCTTTCGATACGTTTGTCAAGATCGGGGGGATAACAAAGACTTTTGACGTCGGGACGATTTTTCAGGCGCATCAATGTGCAGAAATAGTTTACCTGCTCCTGACCTGCCAGGGCAAGCTTTTCAAGGATTTCGCATTCTTCAAGGATTTTCGTCGGTGTTTCTTTGGATTTTAGCAGCTTGTAGTATTCCCTTAGAAGGTTTTCCGCGTATTCCGCACCTCTGCCCACAAGGTTATCCATTGTCACCCCGAAGAAGGACGCAAGCTTTTCAAGCATCACCACGTCGGGATACGCCTGCCCCTTTTCCCAGCGGGAAACAGCTTGGGGAGATACGGAAAGCGCCACTGCCAGTTGCTTTTGAGTCAGATCCTTTTGAATGCGCAAGGATCGGATGTTTTCGGAAAGCCTCATATTCATAAACCTCCGTTTTGGTATGGATGGGATCCCTCTTTCCGGTTTCAGTATAACATGGAAATGCTTAAAAATCAAGTAACCGATCAAAGAACCGACTCTCGCTTTGCGGGATTTTGGGAATTTGCAAGAAAAAACTCGACAATTTTATAAATTTGCTTTTTTAACAGTTTGTTTATTGACATTTTAAACGTACTGTGATATACTATGTATACGAGATGTGTGAGCAGTTGCCAAAAATACCGTCAGGGAGGATTTGTAATGAAGATCTTTTCAAATTGCGGTATGCCGTGGAACTTGCAGGACGGCTCCTTCTCTATGAAAAAGAGGTATGATCTGCAAATCATTT
>JAGBIB010000086.1 GCA_017935195.1 Clostridia bacterium | reverse complement strand
TCGCCGTAGAAGTCCTCAAGACCCTGGATGTCGATCATGGTGTCCCAAGAGCCGTCCTCAGCGGTGATCAGACCGCAGGAGATACCTGCAACAGGTGCCTTGATCGGCACGCCTGCAGCCATCAGAGCCAGGGTCGATCCGCAAACGGATGCCTGAGAGGTGGAGCCGTTGGAGGAGATGACCTCGGATACCACGCGGATAGCGTAGGGGAATTCCTCAACGGAGGGCAGTACGGGAATGAGAGATCTTTCTGCCAGTGCACCGTGACCGATCTCCCGTCTGCCGGGAGAACGGAGTGCCTTTGCCTCGCCTACCGAGAAGCCGGGCATATTGTAGTGGTGCATATATCTCTTTTCGGTCTCTTCGTCGATGGTGTCCAGCTCCTGTGCATCACCGAGAGTACCAAGGGTTGCAATAGACAGAACCTGAGTCTGACCTCTGGTGAACATACCCGAGCCATGAACTCTGGGCAACAGGTCTACCTGTGCGTCAAGAGGTCTGATCTCGTCCATTCTTCTGCCGTCAACTCTCTTCTTGTCAACCAGCAGCCAACGTCTGACGATCTTCTTCTGGATCTTGTAGATCAGCTCGCCCATAATAGCGGGCACTTCGGGATACTTCTCGGAGAACTTCTCCTCGATATCGTCGATGATGGGCTGCATCTTGGCGTCTCTGACGTTCTTGTCATCGGTGTCCATTGCGTCCATCACAGCCTCCTCGCAGTAAGCGAAGATCTCGTCAAACATATCGTGATCCAGCTCGCAGGAGGGATATGCAAACTTCTCCTTGCCGATCTCGGCAACGATGCCGTTGATGAATGCGCACAGCTTCTTGATCTCCTCGTGAGCCATCATGATGCCGTCGTATACGATGTCGTCGGGCACTTCGTTGGCACCGGCCTCAATCATGACCACCTTCTCAAGAGAGCCTGCAACGGTCAACTGCAGATCGCTTACCTTTCTCTGAGCGGAGGTGGGGTTCACAACCAGCTCACCGTCGCAAAGACCGATCTGAACGCCTGCGATGGGGCCGTTCCAGGGAATATCGGAGATGGACAGAGCGATGGAAGCGCCGATCATACCAACGATCTCGGGAGCGCAGTCATAGTCCACGCTCATCACGGTCAGACCAAGAGCCACGTCGTTTCTCAGATCCTTGGGGAAGAGAGGACGGATGGGTCTGTCGATCACACGGGAGGTCAGCACTGCCTTCTCGGAGGGCTTGCCCTCTCTGCGCAGGTAGCCGCCGGGGATCTTGCCCACAGCGTACATCTTTTCGTCAAAGTCAACGGACAGGGGGAGGAAATCGATGCCATCGCGGGGCTTAGCGGAAGCGGTGGCGGTGGCAAGGATGGTGGTGTCGCCGTAGCTGATCAGGCAAGAGCCGTTTGCAAGACCTGCCATCTTGCCGGTCTCCACGCGAAGGGTTCTGCCTGCCAGGGTGGTTTCATACGCTTTGAAACCGGTAAATTCAAGCTTCTTGGAAGTAACCATTGTTCTTCGTTCCTTTCGTTTTCACAATTTCTCTTTTTCTTTTTCTCTTGTTGCTATCGCAATAACGCCTGCGGTTTTAGCACTTAAAAAGTCGCTTCGAGCCTGCCAAAGCCTCTTTTTAACTGCTAAAGCCCGCGTGCAAGGTCGCCTGTCCTCCGTCCTTTTTTTCATTCGGAGGACTTGCTGCAAAACGGCAGACCGAAGCACCCTCTTCCTTTTGCCGTTTTTGCAGTATGATGGGGTGCAACTGACCTTTCGTCTGTCGCACCCCCGTGCCGGAAATATTACTTTCTGATGTTCAGCTTTGCAATAATTGCACGATATCTATCGATATCCTTCTTCTGCAGGTAGCCCAGCAGATTTCTTCTGTGACCAACCATCTTCAGCATACCGCGACGGCTGTGGTGGTCCTTCTGGTTCACCTTCAGGTGCTCGGTGAGCTGGTTGATGCGGTAGGTCAGAACTGCGATCTGAACCTCGGGCGAGCCGGTGTCGCCGGGATGGGTTGCGTACTGCTCGATAAGAGCCTGCTTTTCTTCCTTGGTAATCATTTTTCACCTCATAAATTTTTTCGGTATACAACGTGCGCGGTGGGTGAAGACCGTTTTGAAAACGCTCAGATCCGCATACCTTGTATCCGTTACTCTGCCATTTCGGCAGGCAGAGAGTATTTTACCACAAATCTTTCAAAAAGTAAACACCTTTTTTATCAATTTACAGTTTTTTTACATTCTTTCTTTTTCGCACCCAAAAGAGAGGCGCACCTCGCTTATAAAAGCTTGAAGGTGGTGCCCTCCTTGGTGTCGGTCAGCTCCACGCCCTTGGCAAGCAGCTCGCCTCTGATGCGGTCTGCCTCGGCATAGTTCTTTTCCTTCTTTGCCTGTGCTCTTGCCTTGATAGCGGCAAGGATCTCGGCAATAATGGGATCGCTTTCATCGTACTGCGCCTCGTTTGCCTTCTTTTCCGCCTTCTTGATCAGGTCAAGGCAGAGAACGGTGTCAAAATCGGCAACGGCGGCAAGCTTGGTGGCAGGGGTAGCGTCTGCCTTCAAGGCATCGTAAAGAGCGGTCACGGCAAGAGAGGTATTCAGATCGTTATCCAGTGCCTCTCTGAAGGCAGTCTTCATTGCCGCAAGCTTTTCCTCCTCTACAGCACCCTGCTCGGAGGAAACAAGCTGTGCGGTGCGGGCGATGAGCTTGTCAAAGGCAGCCGCGGCGTTGTCAAGATTCTCATAGGAGAAGACCAGACCTTTACGATAGTGGGACTGCAGGCAGAAGAAGCGGTAGACCAGAGGATCGTAGCCCTTGCTCTCCAAAAGAGAAACGGTGAGGAACTCTCCCGAACTCTTGCTCATCTTGCCCGCATTGGTGTTCAGATGGTGCACGTGCATCCAGTGGTTGCACCACTTGTGTCCCAAATATGCCTCGCTCTGGGCGATCTCGTTGGTATGGTGGGGGAAGGCGTTATCAATACCGCCGCAGTGGATGTCAAGCTTTGGACCCAAATGCTTCATGGAAATGCAAGAGCATTCGATGTGCCAGCCGGGGTAGCCCACGCCCCAAGGAGAATTCCACTTCAGCTCCTGATCGTCAAACTTGCTCTTGGTAAACCACAAAACGAAGTCTGCCTTGTTTCTCTTGTTGCCGTCCTCCTCAACGCCCTCACGGACGCCCACGGCCAGATCCTCCTCCTCGAAATCGTTGAAAACGTAGTATTTCTCCAACTTAGAGGTGTCGAAATAGATGTTTCCGCCCGCCTCGTAGGCATAGCCCTTTTCAAGAAGCGACTTGATGACCTTGATGAATTCTCCGATGCAACGGGTCGCAGGCTCCACCACCTCGGGACGGCGGATGTTTAACTTCTTGCAGTCCTCAAAGAAGGCGTCGGTGTAAAACTTGGCGATCTCTAAAACGCTCTTCTGCTCTCTCTTTGCACCCTTTAGCATCTTGTCCTCGCCCGTGTCAGCGTCGGAGGACAGATGTCCCACGTCGGTGATGTTCATCACCCGCTTTAAGGGATAGCCCATATAGCGGATGTATCTGTCAAGGATATCCTCCATGATGTAGCTGCGCAGGTTGCCGATGTGGGCATAGTGGTAAACGGTGGGACCGCAGGTGTACATGGTCACCAGCTTGGGGTCGTTGGGGACAAATTCGTCCTTGGTTCTGGTTGCGGAATTGTATAATTTCAGCATATCTTTTCTCCTCGTTGCTTTTCTTTCTTCAGTTTATTCTTTTTCGGTCTTTGCGCCGTCACGCTCTTTTTTCAGCTCCTCGATCTCGGCGCGGATGCGGGCAAATTCCCTTTCCACGGGGTCGGGAACGTGGATCTGGTCAAGGTCAGCATCCACCCTGACATTGTCCCTCTTCACGATCCGTGCGGGAATGCCCACGGCAGTGCAGTTGTCGGGAATGTCAGTCAGAACCACCGCACCTGCGGCAATCTTTGTGTTGTTGCCGATGTTCACGGGGCCCAGCACCTTGGCGCCCGCCCCCACCATCACGTTGTTGCCAAGGGTGGGGTGACGCTTGCCCACGTCCTTGCCCGTACCTCCCAGGGTCACGCCCTGATAGATGGTACAGCCGTCGCCGATGATGGCGGTCTCACCGATGACCACCCCGCTTCCGTGGTCGATGAACAGATCCTTGCCGATGGTGGCACCGGGGTGGATTTCAATGCCGGTGATCATCTTGGTGCCCTGGCTGATGCATCTTGCGGGAAAGGTCAGACCCTTTTTTGAAAGAGCGTTTGCCGCCCTGTAGGCAAGGGTGGCGTGGATGCCCGAGTAAAGAGTAAGCACCTCCATATCGGAGGTGGCGGCAGGGTCGCGCTCGCGCACCGTCTTCACGTCGCTTTTAAGCTGAGAGACCCCCTCGCTGACCACCGTTTTGCAGGTCTTGGCCGCATTTTTTACCCTCTTTTTGTCGGGGAGTGGGATAAAATATTCTTTTTCGTCAAATTTGATCTTGATCCTCATAAAAGCACTCCTTTGGGCTTGCCCCCTCGGCAGATCCCCTCTACAGCAAAGCCGCTTTGCGCAAAAAACAAAAAATCCGCCCTTTTTCCCCTTCCTCGGGGTCAAAGGCGGCTTGCCGCGGTTCCACTTTGCTTTCTCACTCGTTGACCCTTTAACGCAGAGCATACGGAAGAGCCTACCCGTCCCCCGCACGGCAAGAAACGCTCAGCCCCTCGGCTTACGGACGCACAGCCCGCCGTTTTTCATCCCATAAACGCCCTTTCAGCCCGTGGAGCGCTTTCTCTGTCCGGGAAAACTGCGGATTTTTTCCGATCATCGCCTTTTTATATCTCATATATCATCAGTATACACCAAAAAAGACTTTTTGTAAAGTGTTTTTTTGACGATTTGCCCCCTTTTTTAAAAAAAGCGCGGAGCGCCCGCCGATCAAGCAAGCCTCCGCACCTTTTCTTTGCGTTTTGTATTCATTTTATGGTTACTGCGATCCGATCGTACCGATTCCTGCTTTACAGCAACCGTCACCTTCCGCTTTCCCGAACGCCCACAGTCAAACAGCCCGCTGTCAAAGAACCGACTTTGTCAGATGGCTCTGCGCCGTTTTTTCCACTCATGCACCCCAAACCCTGCAAGCGGCAGGGCGGCAAGGGTGAAAATCAGGGCGTATGCGGCGGTGGAGTCGCCGGTTTCGGGTGGAGTATACTCATAGTCTGCGAAATCAAGCTCCCAAAAGGTGCCGCCGTCAACGCGCCAGCCGTCATCCGTTTTCATCAAGTGAAGCGTTTTGGTCCCCTCGTCGTCGCCATAGCCGTTTTTGACACCAACGGTCAACAGCGCAGATTCCGCCGTGCGCGACGTCAACTCAACATTTTCCCAATCAATGCTGTAAAACGGCTCCGTGGAATCCTCCGAGCCGACATAGGTTTTCCCTTGATACTCGCGCAGATAAATAAATCCATATTCACTCACAGAATGAGGGATCAATCCCAAGAAATCCGAGGTAAAATAGTTTAGAACCTCATCATCCCATTTTTTGAGCGTATCAAACTCCTGGGCAAAGGGATAGTACAGGTGTTTCGCTTCGGAATCGCTTTTGTGGGGATTCAGCCACACACCCTTGCCGCTTTCCTCATCCAGATATCCATTTTGGGAACAGAACGCCGTCAACTCGTTCTCAATTCCCTGTGAATACTCGTAGGCAGCAGTATAGCCTTTGCCGCGAATAAGCTTGGCAAAAAGCTCGGCTTCTTTGGCAGCTTCCATAGCATCTTGCTCTTCTTTGCAAGATTCATTTGCAAACAAACCCACGGGAAGCGTCAAGCACAGTACCAACACTGTCGTTGTTACAATAAAAAGTTTTAAAAAATTTCTCATCTTTCAACCCGCCTTTCTAAAAATAGTACATGCCTCTCAACCAAGTGGTAAAACGTTGTATCATTGCTTTTTGTAATTCTGCAGGGGAAACAATAATCTCTCTACCGCCTATACCGCTATACATAGGATGACAGTCGTTCACAACGTTTCGGTATTGATCTAACACAGGATCATAATATATTCCTGTCACCACTATATAGTGTCCATCTCTCACCGTATATCCCCACACTGGTTCATCCCCAGAAATAGGCTTCATGTGAACAATTGCTGGGTGTAAAAAATTCAAACTCTTAGACAAGTTTTGTTGAACGCTTACTGACGAATTTCCTGTCACATATGAAAATTGCTGCGTTTGTTGATCGTATCCCAGCAATTCATTCAAATAACATCGGTTGACGTCTAAATCTTGGTACGCTTTCTGTACTTCAAACCTTCCTTCAATTCCCGAAACATACTCAGCCTCTTGAATCTGATTGTTGGGACTAAGATAATTATAGATCATTGTAGCACTCGCTGCACCGCAAGTATAGTTCGTGCGCTGATACTCCGTCTTCACGTTCAGGCAAATGGGCATCACGTGCCACACGTCGGTGCCGTAGGCGGTCACGCCTGCAACGCATTCATCGTCAAGGTCAATGCCAAGAGTTGCTGCTTCGCCGCAGTTCGTCACCGTCATTCCCGTGATTGCGCCCGAAAGCGTCCATCTGCATTCGTCCGCGGGATTTCCGACGGCGCAGGTATTACAGATCCCAATTTCTCCGCTTGTTTTCAGCGTTAAGTGGTAGTTTTCTCTGTAAAAGCCTTCTACAGCATTATTGCCCATCATCAAGTAAGGCAATATCAGATAATACAGGATCTCTCCTTCCGTATCTCTTACCGCCTTGAAGGTGAAGCGTTGGCAATAGGGGCGGGTAAGTGCAGTATATGCACCGGACTCCAATTGAGTTTCGTGAATCACCGGATTAAACTCCGCCAGGGTGATTTCTGCATCAGCAGAATAATCCTTTGGGTAATTCAAGCAAAGATCCAACGTCTTGTTATAGAAAACAAACTCCACGTTGTCCTCGGGCGCGGCATCAAGTGACAGATGATCCTTGAAGATCCAGTTTCTTTGAGCAAGTGTACTGCTTGACGCTATTTGCAACGTTCCGTTTTTAACGCACAGGCTTTTTGCAGTACCCGTTGCGGTAGAAAAGCTATATCCGCCCCCCTCAACGCCCGACATTGTCCAAAGACAAGTAGCTGCAGGGGTACTTCCTTCGGTTACGGCAACCGC
>JAGBIB010000007.1 GCA_017935195.1 Clostridia bacterium | reverse complement strand
TATATAACGATATCCACTGCGAGTGGGCACCCAACGAGAAGGTGGCAATGGAGATTGCCTTCGGTGCCTCCCTGCGGGGCGTGCGCTCTGCCTGCGCAATGAAGCACGTGGGTTTAAACGTGGCGGCAGACCCCCTGTTTACCATGTCCTATACCGGTGTCAACGGCGGTCTGGTGGTCTGCGTGGCAGACGACCCCGCAATGCACTCCTCCCAAAATGAGCAGGACTCCCGTCACTACGCCATTGCCGCAAAGGTGCCGATGCTTGAGCCCGCAGACTCTGCCGAAGCCCTTTCCTTTGCAAAGAGTGCATTTGACCTGTCCGAGCAGTTTGACACCCCCGTTCTTTTCCGTATGTGCACCCGTATTGCACACTGTCAGGGTCTTGCCGAGATCGGACAGCGTGAAGAACATCCCGCAAAGCCCTACGAAAAGAATCCCGCAAAATACATTATGATGCCCGGCAACGCAAAGAAGCGCCATCCCATCGTGGAGGAGCGCACCGCAAAGCTGACCGAGTACGCCGAAAGCTGTCCCTTCAACAAGGTGGAATGGGGCAAGGACGGCAAGCTTGGCATCATCACCGCAGGTACCTGCTATCAGTATGTGAAGGAGGTCTTCGGTGATGACGTGAGCGTTTTGAAGCTGGGTATGATCAATCCCCTGCCCGTGAAGCTCTTGAAGGACTTTGCCTCCAAGGTGGAAAGACTGGTGGTCATCGAGGAGCTGGATCCCGTGATCGAAAGTCACTGCAAGAACATCGGTCTTGAGGTGGAAGGAAAGAGCCTGTTTTCTATGATCGGTGAGTTTTCTCAGCAGACCGTGGCAAAGGCACTCCTTGGAAGCACCCCCGAAACGGTGAGCGCAGACAGCCCCGTGCCCGTCAGACCTCCCGTTATGTGCGCAGGCTGCCCCCACAGAGGTATCTACTACACCCTTGCCAAAAACAAGTTAACCGTGCTTGGCGACATCGGATGCTATACTTTGGGCGCAACGCCTCCCTTAAACGCCCTGGACTCCACCCTTTGCATGGGCGCCTCCATCTCGGGCATCCACGGCTTCAACAAGGCGGGCGGTGCAGAGAGCGAAGGAAAGACCGTTTGCGTGATCGGTGACTCCACCTTTATGCATTCGGGCATCACGGGACTGGTGAACGTTTCCTACAACGCCTCCAATTCCACCGTCATCATCCTTGACAACTCCATCACCGGCATGACCGGTCATCAGCAGAACCCCACCACCGGCTACAACATCAAGGGCGATCCCGCCGCAAAGGTGGATCTTGAAAGCCTTTGCCGTGCCGTGGGCATCAACCGCGTCAGAGTGGTGGATCCCTACGATCTGAAGGCCTGCGACAAGGCAGTCAAGGAGGAGCTGGCGGCAAACGAGCCCTCTGTCATCATTTCCAGACGCCCCTGTATGCTCTTGAAGTACGTCAAGGCAAAGGCCCCTCTGCAGGTGGATGCGGACAAGTGCCGCTCTTGCAAGAGCTGTATGCGTCTTGGATGCCCTGCGCTGAGCATGAAGGGCGGCAAGGCAGTCATCGACACCACCCAGTGCGTGGGTTGCGGCGTTTGCGCACAGCTTTGCGCCTTTGACGCCATCAAGGAAGGCTGAAAGGAGAAAAAAACGATATGAAAACAACGAATATTATGATCGTGGGCGTAGGCGGTCAGGGAAGCCTGCTGGCAAGCAAGCTGCTTGGTCACCTGTTCGTGAAGAAGGGATACGACGTGAAGGTATCCGAGGTACACGGGATGAGCCAGAGAGGCGGATCGGTGGTTACCTACGTGCGCTACGGTGAAAAGGTATACTCCCCCGTGGTCAGCGAGGGCGAAGCAGACTACATCGTTTCCTTTGAAAAGCTGGAGGCGGCAAGACACGCTCCTATGCTCAAAAAGGATGGCAAGATCATCGTCAACACCCAGGAGATCTCGCCCATGCCCGTCATCATCGGCGCGGCAGAATATCCCACCGACATTTTAGAGGAGCTGAAGAGCAAGGGCGTGTACGTGGACGGTCTGGATGCCCTCTCCCTCGCCCTTGAGGCAGGCAGTGCCAAGGCAACCAACATCGTTTTGATGGGCAGACTTGCAGGCTACTTTGAATTTACGAAGGAAGAGTGGCTGACCGCGATTGAAGAGGTGGTCGCTCCCAAGTTCGTGGAAATGAACAAAAAGGCATTCATGCTGGGCTACGGACAGTGATCCGCCACCCGACATTATATATATATTGATATATAAAACAGGAGGATCAACCAATGGCATATTTCCAGAAGGAAATCGAAACCGCCTCCCGTGAGCAGATCACGGAATGGCAAAACCAGCGTCTTGCGGCGACGGTAAAGAGAGTGTACGACAACGTACCCCTTTACAGAGAGCGTATGGACGCCGCAGGCGTGAAGCCTGAGGACATCAAGACGATTGAAGATTTGAAAAAGCTTCCCTATACCAGCAAGCAGGACCTGAGAGACACCTATCCCTACGGTATGTTTGCCGCTCCCATGGAGGACGTGGTTCGTTTGCACGCCTCCTCGGGTACCACCGGTAAGCAGATCGTGGTGGGTTACACCCGACACGACCTGGACGTTTGGGGAGAGATCTGCGCCCGCCAGCTGGTGGCTGTGGGTGCAACCAAGAAGGACAAGATCCACGTTTCCTACGGCTACGGACTCTTTACCGGCGGTCTTGGGCTTCACGGCGGCGCTGAGAAGCTGGGCTGCGTTTCCATCCCCGTTTCTTCGGGCAACACCGAAAGACAGCTGACCATTATGGAGGACTTCGGCTCGGACGTGCTGTGCTGCACCCCCTCCTATGCAATGTATCTTGGCGAATCGGCAGAAAAGAAGGGTCTTGACACCTCAAAGCTTCCTTTGCGCGCAGGCATCTTCGGTGCAGAGCCCTGGACCGAGGAGATGAGACAGTCTATTGAAAAGTCTCTGAACATCAAGGCGTACGATATTTACGGTCTGACTGAGATCATGGGGCCCGGCGTTTCCTACGAGTGCGAATGCCAGCAGGGTATGCACGTCAACGAGGACCACTTCATCATTGAGATCATCAACCCCGAGACCGGTGAGCATATGCCCGACGGTGAAAAGGGCGAGATCGTCTTCTCCTGCATCACCAAGGAAGCCTTCCCTCTGCTTCGTTTCAGAACCAAGGATATCGGTACCATCACCCACGAAAAGTGTGCCTGCGGCAGAACCTTCGTGAGAATGTCCAAGCCCATGGGCAGAACCGACGATATGCTCATCATCCGCGGCGTCAACGTCTTCCCCTCCCAGATCGAGACCGTTCTTCTCCAGATGGATCAGTCGCCCAACTATCAGATCATCGTGGATCGGGTAGGTGTGCTTGACACGCTGGAGGTACAGGTGGAGCTGACCGAGGACAAGTTCTCCGATACCGTTGCAGAGATTGCAAAGGTGGAAAAGGATCTGACCGAAAAGCTCAAGAGCCTGCTGGGCATCGCCGCAAAGGTGAAGCTGGTGGCACCCGGCACCATTGCCCGCTCCGAGGGGAAAGCTAAGAGAGTCATCGACAAGAGAAAGAAATAAGGGACGCTTCCCTTTCGAAAAATTCAACGAGAATGAAAGGATGAACACGCTATGTTTATGAAGCAATTATCTGTATTCGTGGAAAACAAGCAGGGAGCCCTTGCAAAGGTGATGGCTCTGCTTTCCGACAACGGCATCAATATGCGTGCCGTTTCCATCGCAGACACCCAGGATTTCGGCATTCTTCGCGTGATCGTGAAGGAGGTCGACAAGGCAAAGGACATCTTGAAGAGCAACAACGTGATCGTTTCGGTCACCGAGGTTGTGGGCGTGGAGCTTGCAGACACCCCCGGTGCTCTTTCCAAGGTCATGGCTGTTTTAGACAAGGGCAACGTGAACCTGGAATACGTTTACGCCTTCGTGACCCCCGGCAAGGCTGAAAGCGCTTATATGGTAGTCAGAGCAGGCGACAACGCCAAGGCAACCGAGGTATTGAACGCCGCAGGCATCCATACCCTTACAGAAGAAGACCTGGAAGCGATGCTTTAATAATAAAAAAGAAGGAGTCCGAAGACTCCTTCTTTTTATTTATGAAATCCCATCACGATCCTTGGATAGATCCCCTCAAGGTCGGCGCGGGCATCCAATGCGCACACCATGCCGTAGCGTTCTTTGCCCTCGGGGTCGGGCAGGTAAAAGGTGACGGGCAGGGGACAAACGGGGGCGATGCGCCGTCCGAAGGGCATCAGGTCGTCTAAAAAGACCCTGCCCTCCTCTTCAAATCCGCAATAGCTTCCGTAACCCGAAAGGACGGTCTTTTGATTTTTGGCGGCACTTTCCAGGCATAGCGCCTCGTAGCGGGGCAGATACTCCACCCGTTCGTCCTCGTAAAGCAGGCTTTCGCGGGGGGCAAGAACGATCCTTTTGGCGGAAATCGAAGCATACCCCTGCTTTTCGTAAAAGGAATAAAGCCCTTCGCTACCCGGCATCACCAGCGAAAAAAGGTCGCCCTCTGCCCTTCGCTCTCGATGCATAAAGGATAAAAGTGCGCCGCCGATCCCTCTGCCTCTTACCTTTGGGTGGGCACACAGCTTGAAGATCTGATGACCCTTTTGCCCCTTATAAAAGACGGGATTGGCACTGACCATCCCCACGGGCGTGCCGTCGATTAAGGCAATATAGGTGTCAAGCTCGTTGATGACCCCGTATTCAAAGGGCAAACGGGGGGCTTTGTCGGGAAAAGAGCATTCGTATAATGCAAAAAGAGCGTCAAAATGCTCTTTTTTTGCCTTTTCATAGCAGATCTTGCCCTTTTGAAGATCACTTTCATATAGCTTTGCGGAATAAGAAAACGGGGACATCTTCTCCCTCCTTTCGATTTTGCCCCTTCAGTATAGCATCAAAAAGGGGGACTGTCAACAAAAACGAAAAAAATGGCAGGGGTGAAGAGCGAAAAAGCGGGAAATACTGTACATAGCGGCTTTTATCTGCCGCCAAACGAACGGCAAGTCCGTATTTTCAAAAAGGAGTATATTATGTTTTCCACCACCAAAAGAATTCTATGCGCACTTCTGTCAGCACTGATCCTTCTTGCCCTTTGCGCCTGCGGTGATATGACCACCACCGACGAAAAGCAAGACAAGCCCACCGAGGACGCTCGCCCCGACGAGAGTCCCAAGGAGAGTCCCAAGGAGAGCCCCAAGGAGAGCCCCAAGGACTCCCCCGACTCTCCCTCGCCCATCATCCCCATGCCAAGCCTTCCCGAGACCCTGCCTAATTTAACCCCCGACAACAACTCTCCCTCCCCTTCCCCCGATCTGTCGCCCGACCGTTCTCCCTCCCCCGAAAAAAACCGCTGAAGGGAGCGATTTCTTGGCAAAAAACAGCGAGGAAAGCGCAGGAATCACAAAAAAGACACATTTTTTACTTTACAAATTCAAAAAACTGTGTTATACTCTACCCTGCAAAACGGTGACCCACGGTTGCCGTTCTACATCTGCGATCTTTTAAGAGAAAGGAAGGGCTAAAAATGCTTGACACCGTGGTTTTCGATCTGGACGGCACCCTGCTTGATACCCTTGGGGATTTAAGAGCCTCGGTCAATCACGCTCTTGCAAAAAGAGGCCATCCTCTGCGCACCCCCAACGAGATCCGTGCCTTCCTTGGAAACGGAGCAAAAAGGCTGATCACCCTGTCTGCCCCCGAGGGAACGGACGAGAGGGAAATTGAAAGGCTCCTTGCTCTTTTTAATGACCATTACGCTCTGCACGCTCTTGACAGCACCGCCCCCTACGATGGGATCTTGCCTCTTCTTTCCGACCTGAAAAGAGAGGGCTTTCGGGTCGCCGTGGTGTCAAACAAGCCCGACTACGGGGTAAGAAGCCTTTGCGACCGCTTCTTTAAAAATGAGATCTCCTTTTGTCTGGGACAAAGGGAGGAGCTGCCAAAAAAACCCGCTCCCGATATGCTTTTTGCCGCCCTCCGCGCCCTTGAAAGCGCTCCTGAGCACGCCCTTTACGTGGGTGACTCGGAGGTGGATCTGCAAACCGCCAAAAATGCGGGCATTCGTTGCCTTGCGGTAAACTGGGGCTTCCGCTCCGAAAAGCAACTCCTTGAGGCGGGAGCGACCAAGACCTTTTCATCGCCTCAACAGCTTTACGAAGAAATTCTGCACTTGCGCAGAGAAAGGACATCATGACCTGCGAGATCACAACCAAGCGGTTGATCCTCCGTGCCGCCGATCCCGAAATGCTGAGGACTTTGGCAGAAGGACACCCCATCGAAACAGAAAAAGCACGGCTGCTTGCCCAGTATGCCAAATGTATCGCAGAGCCGGAAAAGGCTCCTTGGCATACCGTATGGCAGATCTTTCGCAAAAAGGACGGCAAGGAAGAAGGCTTTGCACAGTTTCACAGTCTGCCCGAAAAAGGCAGAGTGGAGGTAAACTGCGCCTTGAATCCCTGCGCAGACAGCGAAAAAATTGCCGCAGAAGCCTTAAAATCCATGGCAAAGTGGGCTTTTGCCAACCAAAAAGATCTATACTTTGTCTCCACTTGGCTTGCAGACGACGATTCTCCCGCCTCTCAGGTTCTTGAGAATGCAGGCTTTGGTCAAACCTTTGAGGCCGACGGCATGGTACACTATGAGATGTCCCGTCCCCGTATTTCGCTGCTTGCCTTAACCATGTGCCTCTTCACGGCACTGAGCTTCATTCCCGGCTATCTTTTCGACAGCTATCCTCTCTTCGTGACCCTCGGCATCGTGGCGGGTATCTTTCCCGGTCATCTTCTTGAAACCAAGGTAGAGCAGTCCGCATCAAAAGAAGCCGCCACCGTTTAGACCATCTTGAGCGGGAAGGAAAGACCGTCTGAGGCGATTTCTCTCGAAAAAGCAGTGCCCTTCGAAGGGATTCCCCCACTCAAAAGCCTTAAAAAGAAGGATTTGATACTCTTTTTGAAAAAGCTTATCCACATAAAAACAGCTCCGTCGGCAACCGACGGAGCTGTTTTTATGTTGCTTGTTCTTTGATCTTGCGGTATTCCTCTGCGATCTTCAGCATGTCTCTGAGCATATCCTCCTTTTTGGAGGGATCTCTCAGCAATGCCGAGGGATGGTAGACTGCCGTGATCAAAAAGTGACCTTTTTTATGAAACACCCCATGATCTCTGGTGATCCTGAAGGCAGGATCGATCAAGCGCATAGCGGAAATCCTGCCAAGACAAACGATGATTTTGGGTTTGACCAGACGCACCTGAGCTCTGAGATAATCCATGCACGCATCCTGCTCTTCGGGCAGAGGATCTCTGTTTTGGGGAGGGCGGCATTTTAAAATATTGCAAATGTAAACCTCTTCCCTGTCGATGCCCGCTGCTTGCAAATACTTGTCAAGAAGCTGTCCCGCGGCACCCACAAAGGGAATGCCCGTTTCATCCTCCTGCCCACCGGGCGCCTCACCTACAAACATCAGCTTTGCGCTCCTGGAACCCCGTTCAAACACACTGTTTTTCTTGCTTTGCCCCAACGGACACTTGCGACACGAGGCACACATCCCCTTTAATTCTTCAAAATCCATCTCTTCCCTCTCCGTTTTATCTCTCCGGCCGTTGCAAATGCTCCTCCAAATAATAGGCCGCACGCCGATCCACTCGCACACCGTGTTCTCTCAAAAAAAGACCGCTCTCCCCTTTTTTCTCTGCCAGAACCACATAACCGTTCCTTTCGGGCAGAAGAAACACACTCGTCCGTCCACCGTTTTGACGGCACAACTGCAAAAAATGTGTCATCTGCTCCTGCTGCTCGAAAAAGCAAAGATAGGTCTGTGTCTCCGAAAGCGGAACCAGAGCCCGAGGTGCATCGTCCTCAGCATCAATATGTATGAAAAACAGCTCGCATCCGCCCTCTTTTGAAGGATAGACCTGCACATAGGTCTGTCCCCTATCGGTCTTTAGATCGGTCTTGGCACAGACCACTGCCAAAATTTCCTCAAAAGCCTGCGCTGATGCGCTGCCGTCATACGTCATACCGTCAATATCCACGGCATACTCATTTAATTCCTCTGCAGTCAGCGTGACCTTTAACCGTCCCTTTGCAATCTGTAAAATCTCCACGATAGCCTTCCCTCCTTTTTAATTCCAGTATACACCGAAGAGGTCTTTTTTGCACCCTCTTTTTTCAGGCAACCGAGGAAAGAAAGGGAGGAAATCCGAAGCTTTCGCCCCTTTTTTACAAATTGGGATAAAAACACCGAGGAGGTGCCGCAAAGCGACACCTCCCGATCTTTGGTCTGCGTTTTAAATTATACCTTGAGCTGACCCTCTGCCACGCAACGGTCCACAAAGGAGTGGATCTTCTGCACGGGATCAAGCAGTGCGCTGATGGTCTCGTCTCTGTGGAGAGAATCCACAAGCAGAGCAACATACTTGCAAAGATCCACTTCGCAGTACCACTCTCTTTGGAGCAGCTCCTCGGGACGGTAGATGAGGTTGGTGGTGAACACCTTGTTGATAACCCCTCTTTCATATGCCGAGTCAAATCTTTCAAGACCGTTGCAGAACAGACCAAAGGAGGTGAAAGCGAAGATGCGCTTTGCCCCTCTGTCCTTTAACTTCTCACCGATCTCAATGATGGAGTCACCGGAGGAGATCATATCGTCCACGATGATCACATCCTTGCCCTCCACGGGCTTGCCCAGATACTCATGTGCCTCAATGGGGTTTCTGCCGTTGACGATAACGGCATAATTTCTTCTCTTATAAAACATTCCCAGATCCAGCTTTAATACCGAGGAGAAATACATACAACGGTTCATACCGCCCTCGTCGGGAGAGACGATGGTGGTGTGCTCTGCATTGAGTACCAGATCGGGTACATTTCTGATCAGTGCCTTGATCATCTGATAGGTGGGCTGTACATTGTCAAAGCCGTGAAGCGGGATGGCATTTTGCACTCTTGCGTCGTGTGCGTCGAAGGTGATCAGGTTGGATACACCCATATTCACCAGCTCCTGAAGCATCATTGCGCAGTCAAGGGACTCTCTGGAGCTTCTCTTGTGCTGACGTCCCTCATAAAGCATGGGCATGATCACGGTAATTCTCTTTGCCTTGCCGCCGATTGCACCGATGATCCTCTTCAGATCGGCAAAATGATCGTCGGGAGACATGGGTACTTCTCTGCCATACATGGTATAGGTCACACCGTAGTTAAACACATCGCAGAGGATAAACACGTCATGTCCTCTCAGCGATTCAAAAATGATGCCCTTCCCCTCACCGCTGCCAAAACGGGGGCAGCCTGCCTTCACGATAAAGCTCTTATCGGTTCCTCTCCATTCCTTCAGATATGCGTCTACTCTGCCGATAAAGGGCTCGCATCCCTTCATCGCGATCAGACTCAGATCTCCGAAAATTGCGTCACTCATACAGACACCTCTCATTTCATTTTATTACGGGTTTACGCTCGAAATCATTATAGCATAGTTTTCGACATTTTTAAAGTCTTTTTGCGTTTTTTTTTAATTTTTTTCAAATTCATCGTCTCGCCAAAAAAACGGACTTGTTTTTCTCTCTTTTTTGTGATAGACTATCAAAAATCGTTGTATGCGGAATGGGATGTACCATCTCCCTTTTCCTTTTGAAATGAGGTTTTTATGCAAAAGATCACCCCAAAATATCTTCTTTGGAAGATCATTATCTGCTTCCTTACCCAACTGATGGCGGCAGGCCTCGGTATCCCCTTCGTAATGATCGCCAAGGCAAACGACTTAAACGGTCAAACGGTGGCAACGGTGCTGTCGGTGGGCGTTTTCATCGTTTATCTTTTTTTGCACTACGGCATCATGAAACGCTCAAATCTGTCCTCCATCTCCAAAAGAGCGTATCTCATCGGAGAGACCGTCTCCTTTTCCATTATTGCCCTTGTAGGTGCGATCGCACTTCTGATTCTGTCCCGCGGTCTTGTCCCCGCAGGTTTTTCCTATTTCACAGCCGTCTTTTTTTGCACCTACGCCTGTTCCTATCTGACGGGCAATATCCCTTTGGGTATCGCTCTGCAGATTCTGCTCTTCACCCTCTGCCTTACCCTTCTTTATGCCATCAAAAAGAAAAAGGATCCCTGCTTAAAGGGCAACAAGCAGCCCCTTCCCAAGGGTGCCGCTGTGGTTTACCATCAAGAAGAGGAAGGCTTTGAAGAAAAGGACGAACAAGCAGAAAACGAGTTGGCAGACAAGAAAGAAGCTGGAAACGATGGCGATACCGCCAAGGAGGAGCCATGATCATTTTAGAAATCGGCAAAAATGATGCGGGTCAGCGTCTTGACAAATTTCTTTTAAAAAGCTTTTCCAATCTCCCCCCCTCGCTGATGTATAAGGGCATCCGCCAGAAAAAGATCAAGGTCAACCGTAAAAGAGCCGAGGAGAGGCAGATCTTAAAGGAGGGCGATAGCCTGCAGATCTTCCTGCCCGAGGAATTCTTCAAAAAAGAGGCGGCAAAGGAGGGCTTTACCCGTCTGAAGTCCAATATCCACATTCTCTATGAGGACGAGCATATCCTGCTTGCCGACAAAAAGCAGGGGATGGTGGTCCATTCGGACGACAAGCAGGAAAGCGGCACCCTCATCGACCATGTGAAGGCACATCTGATAGAAACGGGCGAATACGATCCCCAAAAGGAGCAATCCTTCGCACCCGCCCTTTGCAACCGCATCGACCGCAACACCGGCGGCATCGTTTTAGCGGCAAAGGATGCCGAGAGCCTGCGGATCTTAAACGAGCAGATCAAGGCAGGCGGGATTGACAAGCGCTACCTTTGTGCCGTGATGGGCACGCCCAAAAAGAAAAGCGATCTGCTAAAGGGATATCTGATCAAAAACGCCGATGCCAACACCGTGAAGGTCTACGACAAAAAGCCTTCCTTTGGTGACAGCAAGGAGATCTTAACCGAATATAAGATTCTTTCCTCTGCAGATGACCTATCGCTCTTGGAGGTGCGCTTGCATACGGGCCGCACCCACCAGATCCGTGCCCATATGTCCCATATCGGTCATCCCCTTTTGGGGGACGGCAAATACGGGGGAGAGGACAAAAAGGGCAGAGAGCGCTATCAGGCGCTGTACTCCTACAGCCTGACCTTCCGCTTTATAGGCGATGCGGGCATTCTTTCCTATCTTGAGGGGAAGACCTTCAAGATTCCTCCAAAGAATATTCCCTTTTTACGCCATTTTCCCGACTATCTCCAAAACATATAATCACCACCCGCCTCATAAAATGGGAATGCCCGTTTTATCAGGCGGGTACTTTTTTTGGGGGGCGGACAATGAGAAAAGCAAAGATCTTCCTTTTAAACGGCATCACCATGGCGGTGGCGGCACTGCTTTTGCGCTTTATCGCCATGGCATTCAACGTCTACCTCAGCGCAAAGCTGGGTGCGGAGGGGATGGGCGTGCTCTCCCTTTTAAATGCCGTCTACTCCCTTGCCCTCACCCTTGCCACCTCGGGCATCGGGTTAACTTGCACAAGACTGTGCGCCGAGGCACTGGCAAAATCAAGGGGCAGGCAGGCACGAAGGGCCCTTGGAGGGTGCATCCTCTACAGCCTCCTTTTCGGCTTTCTTTCGGCTTTTCTGCTCTACGGACTTTCTTCTCCCATTGCAAGCCGCATCTTAAACACCCCCGCCTGTGCGCCCTACCTGCGCACTCTTGCCCTCAGCCTGCCGGCAACCGCGCTCTCCTCCTGTCTTACGGGCTACTTTACTGCCATCCGCAGAGCCTCTCGCTCCGCCCTTTGCGCCCTTTTGGGGCAGGGGGTGAAGATCGGACTGACCGTTTTGATGTTCTCCCTCTTTTATGCGGGAGGAGGCGGCGTAGGTGCGGTGATGGCGGCAACCTGCTTATCCGAGATTTTTTCGGGACTTTTTTCCCTTCTGCTCTTCTTCCCAAAATCCAAAAAGGATCTGCCTCAAACGGGCAGTCTATCCCCCCGCCTTTCCGTAGAAATCTTCTCTATCGCCCTGCCTGTGGCATTTGCCGCCTGGGTGCGCTCGGCGCTGGTGTCGGCAGAGCACGTGCTTATCCCCAAGGGGCTGATGAAATACGGCGCGGGCTCCTCGGGGGCGCTTGCCTCCTACGGCATGATGCACGGCATGGCTTTGCCCGTCATCTTCTTCCCCGCCGCCCTGCTTTCCTCCTTCACCGCCCTCCTCATTCCCGAGATCTCCCGCTTCCACGCCGAAAAAAGTGAAAAGCAGATTGGCCGGACCTCCTCCAGAATGCTGCGCATCACCCTGCTTTTCTCCATCGGCTGCGCCGCCGCCCTCCTCTTTTTTGGAAGAGAGCTGGGATGGGCGCTTTACAAAAACGGCCAGGTGGGCAGGATGATCGCCCTCTTTGCCCCCCTCATCCCGGTGATGTATTTGGATACTGCGGCAGATGCCGTCTTAAAGGGACTTGACGAGCAGGTCTACTGCATGAAGGTGAACATCTTCGACGCCGCCCTCTCTCTTTTGCTCGTTTATCTGCTGGTTCCCCGTATCGGGATCGCAGGCTACGTGCTCACCGTCTTCATCTCAGAGAGCGTGAACACGCTGTTTAGCCTGATGCGCCTTTATAAAAGAACCACCCTGCACCTGCCCCTGCTTTCCTGTCTGGTCTTGCCCCTGCTGTGCGCCTTTCTTGCCGCTCTTCCTCCTCTGCTTGTAAAAGCACCCTTAAATGCCCTCGGCACCCTCCCCGCCCTGATCCTTTCCCTCTGCCTTTATACCCTCTGCTATCTTTTGCTTTGTATCCTTACAGGTGCATTTACCAAAGAGGATCGCAGATATTTTGAAAAACTGCTTCCAAAAGCAAAAAGCAACCACCCGTAGGCACAGCCGTCGACACTCTAAGGAGGCTTTCTGCCCCTTTTTTCGTTTTTTGACTCAAAAAGTGGAAAAAGCTCATCTTTCTTCTTGACAATCTCTTTTGAAAAAGGTATTATATTGATAAAACGAGTTTACTCTTTTCGGAGCGCTTTTGCTCTTCGACCTTAAACCATCAAGGAGGCAGTTATGAGACGACCCAACCGCATTTTCACGGCAGCGGTGATTTCTTTGCTGATCACCCTGCTCACCCTCAGCCTTTCGTTTTTCTCCTTTGCCGAGGAAAACGCCACCCTTTCCTTTACCCCCGATCCAATGACCGAGGGCGTGCCCGGCTACACCGCAGGCACGGTGACCGTGACCAAGGGAACGAAAAGCTTAAAGAGCGGCTGGTACGCCCTCTGCTTTGCCGACGATGAGGGAACGCTTGACGGCTATGAGGCCATCGTCCGCGTGCCCATCGCATCGGGCGACACCACAGAGATCACCTTGCCCTACGGCATGTATCTGCCCCCCAAGGCAACAAGACTCGTCCTTTTTGAGGGTGCCGCAAAGGGCGTTGCCATCGGCAAGATCGAAAAGGCGGTTGCCTCCTTTGATCTGCCCAAAAGCACCCTTGACCTTGGCCAAGCGGAATTCACCTTCGCCTCGGTTTCAGACGTACATTTGAACTACGACGATCACGGCTACGGCGCTTCGCCCAAGTGGACGGCGGCGCTCAACTTCTTTGCCGAAAAGAAAATGGACATCGTGGTGATGACAGGCGATATGACCGAGTCGGGCGGTAAGACCGACTACGAGCGCTACAAGAAGGCGGTGGAGGCATCCTCCTACCCCGCAAATCAGATCTACGAGGCAAAGGGCAACCATGATTCCCCCGAAAACACCCTTTTCTTAAAATACACGGTGGATGAAAACACCGATCAGGTGCATCCCTACCCCGGCTCTCCCTATTTCCATCTGTTAAAGAAGGGCGAAGAGGGGCAGAGAGACAATCTGTTCATTTTCATGGCGCAGGAGCTGTCCGCCACGGGCAACACCGCCAGTGAAGAAAACTTCTCCGAGACCCAGCTTGATTGGCTGGAGGATCTGCTGGTCCGCTATGCAGGCAAAAATACCAATATTTTCATCATCGAGCATTCTCTGATGCGCAACTTCGGCCCCGGCGACCGCATCAACGGCGCTTACGGCGGTCCCATTCTGCTTGAGGAGCGCTTTGACGGTCATATGCGCTTCAAGGAGCTGCTCACCGAATATAAGGAAGCCATTATGATGTCGGGACACACCCATCTGTCCCTTTACGAGCTGCTGAACTTCTCCGACGAGAGAGGCTCTGCGGCAAGAATGATCCACAACAGCTCGGTAAGCCAGCCCAGAAGCTACACCTCCTCGGGCACCATCAGCTATAACAGCGAGGGCGCCACCACCGCAACCAAGGGCAGTGAAGGATACCTCGTATACGTCTACAGCGATCACATCCTCTACGTAGGCTACAATCTGACCACAGGAAAGATCATCCCCGCCGCCTGCTACCTGATGAAGGCATACGATGAGGACCGCTCCGAGGTGAGCGACATCTCCTTAAAGACCGCCCCCAAGAAGACCGAATACGCAGTAGGCGAGTGGTTTAGCGGTGAAGGCATGGAGATTGAAGCCACCCTGAAGGACGGTAGCAAGAAGATCGTTTCGGGCTGGGGCGTTTCCAAGGTGGGTGCGCTGACAGCGGACGATACCTTCGTTGAGATCTACTACGGTAGCCTTGAAAAAACGGTGAAGGTGGAGATCTCCGTGGGTAAGAAGAGTGAAGGAGGTCTTCCCTTCAAGGGCGAAGGAAGCCTTGAAAAGCCCTATCTCATCGAGGATGCCGAGGACTTTATGGCGCTGACCGATCTGTTCAACGCCTCCAAGAGCTCCTCCGATATGTTCGGTAAGGGTCTGCACTTCCGTCAGACCGCCGACATCGATATGACCGACTACCGGGGCTACAAGGGTACCCCCGCCAACGGCGACGACAAGCGCTATTTTGCAGGAAACTACGACGGCGGCGGCTACACCCTGACGGTAAACATCAAGTCTACCGGCCAGACCTCGGTCTTCCCCTACATATACGGCGCCATCTACAACGTGGTGATGCGCGGCTCTATCGAATCAAACACCTCGGCACAGCCCTTCCGCACCCTGCAGGTGGGCGGTGTGCTTGCCAACAGCGACATCTCCTTGAAGCTGGTGTCCTCTGCGGGAAACTGCATTTGCTACACCAACTACACCACCGTTTATAACGTCTACGTTCACGGACAGGGCGACGATATCTTCAAGAGCGTGAATGCCAGCGGCTCGGTTCTGAAGGTCTACTCCGACTGCAAGAAGGATAGCGGCTCGGCATTGACCGACAGCCACACCACCGCTGTGACCGACGTGGCACAGGTAGCACAGGTGATGGCAAACAAGACCACCGCCGATGACGTGGCAGGCATCGATGCACTCACCGAAGCACTCGGCGGCTTCTCCAACGGCGTTCTTGCAACCATCGGGGCAAAGGACGGCGGGCTGGTCTTCTCCCACCCCGCAGGCTACAGCCCCGACGGCGGTGACGGCGATGACGGCAAGGAGGAAAGCCCTCTGACCCTGCGCCCCCTGACCTGGGGACTTGTGAAGCGTGACTACGGCGACAAGGAAGGCTCGCTCCTGCTTTTGAAGGTGGCAAGCCACTCGGGCGACCACGTGGGCGCGCCCCTCTTTGGGGACGGTCTTCTTTACACCCTGACGGTAAACGGAAAGAGCGCCAAGGTAGAGCCTGCCGAGATCGTGGGCAGACTTGCCATCGGCTTCAATTTGGCAGACTACGACGCCTTTGACGCCCTCTCCTCGGGCAAGAATGCAGAGATCGGACTGAAGGTGGAGCAGGCAGACGGCACTCTGCTCTTTGAAGGAAGCACCACCGTTTCCTCGGGCAAGACCGACTATATCGCCACGCCCGACCTGACCGCAAAGGAGCCCGAGCCCGAACCCGAGCCCTCTCCTTCTCCTTCTGACGAAGAGAGCCTGCCCGCAAGCGGTGAGCAGAGTGCCCCCGCAAGCGAAGAGCAGAGCGCACCCGCAAGCGAAGAGCAGGATTCCTCCCCGTCCGCTCCTGTCTCCGATGAAGACAAGGACGACGAGAAGCAAGAAAAGGACTCCTCCTTCTCTCCCCTCTTCCTCATTCCCATCGGCGTTGCCGTGGTGATCGCCGTCGGCGTTGCGGTATTTGCGGTGATGAAGAAAAAGAAGGCGTAAAAACGTTTTTTAACCCACAAGGCAAAACCAAGGGTGTATCAAATGCATTTTGCATTTGATACACCCCGTTTTTCTCTTGCAAAATGGAAAAAAGTATGGTATACTGTTTCAAATTGCATCATCAAAACGAGAACGAGGAAGAACCATGTCTGTTGAACTTGTAAGAGCCTATTTTAAGGGCACGAAATACGAAGAGCGCATCACCATCCAGCCCACCCTTTC
>JAGBIB010000085.1 GCA_017935195.1 Clostridia bacterium | reverse complement strand
GCCTCGACGGCGAGTGGGTGGATTTAATTTCACTTGATGCGATAGCATCAAATTTCACAATTTATGGAGCAAATTATTTCACATTCGGCACCGGCCGAATATTTCACTTGAAAAGCTAAAATCGATCGGAGGAGCAGTATGGGCATCACGGAGCATTCTAAAGTGGGCATTACCCAATTCCGCAGACTGTTGGCAATCGAACAGCTCCCTTTGGCAGAGCGGCAAAGCAATGATCAAAATCTCTATCATGAAGGGTATTTTTCGATTCATCTGTCAAGCGGGTCCTTATGTGTGACAGATCACTCCTTTGCCGGCGGATACGGCGGTGGATATGCGGATTACGTTGACGAGCTGATCAGATACGACATTCCCTTTGAAGAATTCACCTCCTATTGTCACAACACCTCTCCGCTGCTTGCCTCTTTTTTTAAGGGGATCGGAAAACACAATCTTGAAGGGTATTTGCAAAAAATCGAATCCCTGCCTGAAAAACGTTTAGCTTGGCAGGTGGGAAGCATTGCGGATCGAGGAGAATTCAAGATCGTTAGACCGATCTGTATGCATGACTTTGCCTGCATCTATCTGTGCAAAAAGGACGACCGTCAAATGCTTGCCGTTGAAACAATCGCTTGCAAGGAATCCCCCATGGTGGTGCAGGCGTATTCGGTCGTTGACGAACTTGATTTGCAAGCGGCCACGCAAGAGGAACTGACTGCCTTTGCAGATCAACTGATCAAAAGGATCACCCAATGAAGGTACCTCCTTCATTCTCCCCCGACTTCCTTCCAAAAATTACAAAACCTATTCGAGTATTTTAAAAACAAAAGCAAAAAAAGGAGCGTACATATGGGTCTTTTCGATATTTTCAAGAAAAAAACAGCCACTTCGCAAAACACCCCTGCTATGAGCACCCAAAACGGATTTGAACAGATGTATTTGGACGATATCACCTTTATCAGGGACCTCAAGCATCTTTCTGTCGGTCCTTGGCATCAATACGATATTCTCTTGGCCGCACGGGGATACGGTTGGGATATGATGAAGGAGTGGGCAGACTATATGGCCGATGCAGATTTAGAGCAGATCTCTCAGGTAACGGTGGGAGGACTCGGTGCAAAAGAAACGGACATCACCCAATCCTATATAGCCTGCGGAGGAAGGTGTCAGAGCACCCCTGAGCTGGAAACAGAGCGGGGCATTCTTTCTGTTGCCGGCATGAGCAGAACACTCAAAGCCCCCATGAAGATCGTTTGGATAAACCAAACGCAGGTTCTACGCTTTTTTACATTGGTGGACGATGAATTGCTGATCAAAAGATATGCAGAAACGACCGTCCGTCGCACCTTTGGCACGCAGGATGCAATGAAGATGGGAAAGCCCATCCCCAAGGGGCAATGATTCTTTGCCCTCTCTCCGCCTTGAAAAAGGAGCCACTATCCAAATAAAAACCCGACCGGAGGTCGGGTTTTTATTTGGATCTTCTGCTTTTAGATCTCTATATTCACTCCGTTTAAGGTAGCTCCGCCGTCGGCACGGATGAGGATGTATTTTACCCCACCGATCTCACGGGTCTCCACCACCTCCTCACATCCCGCATGAACGTGGATGGTGGCTTCGGGGGTCTCGATCTTCATCTGCTTGGTGTCGGCTAAGTTGGTCAGGTGGATCTCGGCATTTTCACCAAACACCTCTTCAAACTTCTCTTCAAAGGCTTCCACCTTTTCTTCCTCCACTCCGCAGTTGCGCAACATCTCTCCCGCGCCCTTCTTGTCTACCACGGGAGGCTCTTCCCTCTTTTCAATCTTGCTTTCCTCCATCACGGAGAGCATCTGATTTTGCAGGGAGCGGACGGTAAAGAGATTACACTCCTCCTTCACCGTTTCGTAAAGCACCTCCTCAAACTGCA
This sequence comes from Clostridia bacterium, assembly GCA_017935195.1. Taxonomy (GTDB): domain Bacteria; phylum Bacillota; class Clostridia; order Oscillospirales; family CAG-272; genus UBA11512. The sequence goes on along the minus strand of JAGBIB010000085.1, from coordinate 683 downwards.
TCTTCTGCTCTGCGGCAGGCAGGGGGAGGGTGGCTCCGAAAAGGGCATTTGACAGCTCCTCGTGGCTGTCGTTTAAGTCTGCGGTGTAGTAAAGGGCATTATAGATATTCGCCTTGCGGTCGTCAAAGGAAGGGAACATAAAGCCAAGGGCGGGCTTGCCCAGCGCCGTTTCGGCACAGACGTTATAAAAGCATCCTGCGGGCACGTCGTAGCTTAACGTCGGCTTTGCGGGCTTGGCGGGGCAGATGGCGCAGACGAAATAGTGGAAGACCCCTTCGGACTCCTCGCTTCTCTGTCCGTCCTTTCCGTAGGAGAAGAGATCGTAGCTATCGCTTGCCAAAAGGATCATATAATTTCCTTCAAGCTCCAGCGAGGAAATGATCTTTTCGTAAAGCTTTGACACCAGCTCCTTGTCCTTTAGCCCACTGTTGCGAAGCCCTGCGATCAGGGCGTATTCCTCGCTGTCGGTGACCTGCGCGGTGGAAAACTCCACGTCAATAAGCTGTCTGCCGATCTTGCCCGACAGCACCTTTTTCAGTGCCGACAGCAGGGCATCCGCCTCCTGCTCGTTCAGGGTGGCAAGGTTCTGGTCAAACTCCGAAACGATGGCTTTGTTGCCGTTTACAAGACAGCCCTTCACGTGGGAAATGGCACTTTTTTCGGGGCGGAAGCGGCGGCGGATC
>JAGBIB010000084.1 GCA_017935195.1 Clostridia bacterium | reverse complement strand
ATCGGAGCGGTTTTTATACTCTCTGAACTTGCGCATACAGTGATTTCTGGCAATGGTCATGATCCACGCCATGGGCTTGCCCGAGGGGGCGTAGCTCTTGGCACCGTGATGGATGCTGACGAAGGTCTCTTGCAAAACGTCCTCTGCATCGTGGGTGTTTTTCAAAACAGAAAGGGCAAAACCGTAAACGGGCGTTTTGGTTTTCAGATAGAGCTCCTCAAAGGCAGACTGATCCTCCTTTGCGATCTTCAGGATATAGTCTTCCAAAACGGCGTTTTCTTCAAAGCCACGATTTACTGACGTCAAGTAACTCACCACCTTTGTCTTGCCCCTTTCACCTATATAATCCGTCAAAGAAGCGTTTTATTGCATACTTCTAAAAATTTTTTAAAAATGATTGAGGTCATCTTCTGCCTGCCGTAAGACAGATGACTGTGGAAGCACCGCGGCTCTTTAAAAGCTCTGCACAAACGGTAAGGGTCGCTCCGCCCGTGACGATATCGTCCACCAAAACGACCTGCCGACCTGTGAGATCGGGACAATTTTTTAAAAGCGTATAGCAGGATCTCGCATTCTCAAGGCGCTCCTTTGCCGAAAGGGTCTTTTGACTTTTGCTTCCCTTGTTTTTCAGGCACGCCGCCTGCTCAAGCGAGCAAAAATCGGCAAGCGCCTGCGACAGCGCTCTTGCTTGATCGGTCCCCTGCTTTAAAACGGCACTCGGGTTGCGAGGAACAAAGGTCACAAGGGCATCGCTTCTTAAAATACAGCCGTTTTGGAGACTTTTTGCCATATCTCGGGCAAGAAAGGCGGCAATACGTTGATCCTCCCGATCCTTCAGCTTTAAGATCAGCCGTCCGCCGGGACTTTTTTCGTCATAGTGAAAGACCGAAAGATACCCGAACGCATCCGGTGTGCTGACGGTAGGGCGGCAGGTACATCGACAGCTCTTTTTGCCGCATCGACGGCAGGGACGGTACTTTTCCTTTTGGTATTCCGAAAGGCATTTCACGCAAAGCACTTCCTCCTTTTTTGTCCGACTGCGACAAACAGGACATTTGGGAGGAAAAAGCAAAGACAAGATCGAGCGACTCATCGGGGCCTCCTTCAAAGAATGAAAACAGCATGGAGAGAAGACGGTGTCCTCTCTCCAACTGTCAACGTTATTTCATCATATAATGGGCAAGTGCCGAGGAAAGACCGGTGTAGCGGGTGGGGCGACGGCTATTTTCCACCATGATCTGCACTGCCTGCTCTCCGCCCACCAGCACCAGCATTTTCTGTGCTCTGGTCACGGCGGTATAAAACAACTCCCTTGTCAAAAGCTTGGGTGCATAGGTATAGACCGGCAGAATGACCACGGGGTATTCGCTTCCCTGACTTTTATGCACCGTGACGGCATAGGCGTGGTCCAGCTCCTCTGCCATGGAAAAATCATAGGTTGCGGTCTTGTCTTCAAAGCGGACGAGGATCTGCTGCTCGTGATGGGATACCCTTTCAATGTAGCCGATATCACCGTTAAAGACCCCGGTGCCCTCCTGCTTGCCCCTGACCCAAGGGATATCATAGTTGTTTTTGATCTGCATCACCTTGTCGCCCTCTCTGAAGACCCTGCCATGCACCTTTATCTGTGCTTTACCCGGTGCGGGAGGATTGAGGACGGCTTGCAGGCGGACATTCAGATTCTCGGTGCCTGCAGGCCCCTTCCTTGAGGGGGTAATGACTTGGATCTGCCCCAAGATCTCCTTGCCGTAGGTAGAGGGCAGACGGGTGTGCCACAAAGCCACCACCGTGGGGGCGATATCCTCCTCGTTTTCTCTTTTCACAAAGAAAAAATCATTTTCCTTGTCATAAAGATAGGGCATTTCGCCCTTGTTGATGGCGTGAGCACCCGTCACAATGCGGCTCTCCTTTGCTTGGCGGAAGATCTCCTTCAATTCCACCGTGGTGATGACCTGGCTTTCAATACAGTCTGAGAGGACGTTGCCCGCACCCACCGAAGGGAGCTGATCGGCATCTCCGATAAGGATCAGCCTGGAGCCGGGCTTGACTGCCTTTAAAAGAGCAGACATCAACAGGGTATCCACCATGGAGGTCTCGTCCACAATGAAGACCTCCTCTTCAAGAAGGTTGTCCTCATTTCTTGCAAAACGGGTGTCACTTCCCCCAAATTCAGCCTCCAGCAGACGGTGGATGGTCTTTGCCTCCTTACCCGTTGCCTCGGACATTCTTTTAGCGGCTCTGCCCGTGGGGGCACAAAGGCAGACTCGCATATCAAGCTGATGAAAGATACGCACAAGGGCACGGATGACGGTGGTCTTACCCGTACCGGGGCCGCCCGTTAAGATCATCACACCCGAACGCATGGCGGCAAGGATGGCTTTTTTCTGCATGGTGGCATAGCGCAGACCGCTTTCTGCCTCGATGATGGCAATTTCTCTGGTCACATCGGTGACCGGCGGCTGATACGCTGATTTTTCAAGCAGACTCATCTTTTTGGCGATGTATTTTTCTGCCTCGTAGTAGCAAGAAAGGTAAAGACATTGCCTTTTGCCCGCCTTCACCCCCACAAGCCTGGCCTCGGACAGCAATCTGTCTGCCGAAAGCTCTGCCTCATCCTCGCTCACCGAAAGCATCTGACAGACGGTGGGAATGAGCTTGTCTCTGGGCAAGAAGGTGTGGCCGTTCTGGATGGCATGGTAATTCAGCACGTATTCAATGCCCGAATCGATACGGAAGGGGTCATTTTCTGCACCCCCCAGCTCCAGCGCCACCGCATCTGCCTTTTCAAAGCCGATGCCCTCGATCTCTTCACAAAGGATGTAGGGATTGCGACGAATGATCTCCTCAGCGGCATAACCCCATTTTTTATAGATCTTCACCGAAAGGGCGGCACCGAAAAACTGTGAGGTGAACATCATCACCGAGCGCATACCAAACTGCGCACGAAAGTTTTCGCCGATCTCCCTTGCCTTTTTGGCAGAAATACCATTGATTTGAGAGAGAAATTCGGGGTTTTTTTCGATGACCTCGAAGGTCTCCTCCCCAAAGGCCTCCACGATCTTTTCAGCCGTGGCAGGGCCGATGCCCTTGACCTGACGGGAGCAGAGGTAGCGAAGCATGGCATTTTTGCCGGTGGGAAGCTCCTTTTCGTAGCCCTCGATGCGAAACTGCCTGCCGTAGGTGGGATGCACCGTCCATTTGCCCATGGCTTTGAGATGCTCGCCCTCGGCAATGAAGGGCATTTCTCCTACAGCGGTGATCGGCTCGTCAAGCCCTTCGCATTCAAGGATCAAAACCGAATAGCCGCTTTCCTCGCTGTGGAAGACCACCTCGTCAACCGTCCCCTCGATCCGCTCAAGCTCCTCGTTTTGCAAAAAATCCATCATTCTCCCTCCTTTCTCCCTTTTTTCAGGGCTGCTCGTCTTTTCCTTGCCCTGCTTGCTCTTTTTGTTGGTTTTCGTCCCTCTTTTCCTCAGGCGGCTGCCTTTGCTCCATCTGCTCCTTCCAACGCAAAAGGGTGCGCTTGAGCAGCAGATAGAGAAGAAGGGTGATGCCGCAGGAGAGGGCGATTTCAAAAATCATAGCCTTTCCCCCCTTTTTATCAGCATACGGCAAAGGACCTGCTGCGGTGATAAAAAGGTGGGCTCTATATAAAAAACAAGAGACGGTACCGTGGTACCGTCTCTCATTATAGCATATTTTTGAAGTGCTTTCAAGGTCTTTGACCTATTTTAATACCCCGACAATGCCTCTTTGTGCGCATTTGCGGATCATTGCCTTTGGGCAATCGCATCCTGCAGAAGAGCAAACAGCTCTTCGTCGATAGCAACAGCGGTGTATTCGATCTTCCCGTCTCCCTTGGGGGCACTTTCTATTGTAAGGTAGCCCTCGTTTTCGTATAGCTCTATCCAGTAGGATTTGTATGCCACCACGCCGTCCTTGCTTACCAAGGTGCAAAAAACAGTCTTTTCGCTTTCTTCCAAAAGAAGAGGCTTGAAGGAGAGCGACGTGTAGTTTTCCTGTAGCCAAAAGAGCTTTTCCTGCAGATCCTGCTCAAAGGGGGCGAGTGCCACACTCTTCGCGTCGACCCACAGCTCTCCGCAAAACTGCTTTTGAGCCGACTGAAAGCTATAGTAGGAGAGGACAGCATCTGCTTGATCTGTGGGACAAAACAAATTTCCGTAACCGTCATGCACCAGCTGAAAGCCGCCTCCATTTTCCACCGCATAGTAGTTTCCTTTTTGCGAGCCGTTCATAAAGCCGGAGGTCTCGTAAGAAAAGAGAGGATTCTTATTTTCGATCTGTCCGCTCGCCAAAGGGAGAACGGTATACACCACTCCGTCTGCGGTGAAGCGCTCGCTTTGGTAGCCGTCCTCCTCAATGATGATATCGGTTTTTACGTAATCATCGGGCGGCAAGGTGTTGACGGCATAAATAAAGCCCAGATAGCCTACAGGTAGCAAAAGGACTGCCGTTCCCAAAATCAATAGAATTGCCGAGGGGATCGCAATCTTCTTGCCATTTTCACGCTTGCCTTTCTTGCGTGTGATCACCGAGGCGATCATGCCTCCGATGCCCAAGCCAAGGCAAAGCAAGCCGCCGACAAGGACCACCATCAAAAAGCCGACAAAGAATACAACGCCCATAGCAAACCTCCCGTTTGGTTCTTTGTGCGTTTATTATATCACAAAATTGGGGGCTTGTCAATTGAAAGCTATTCAACCTTGTATGCGCGCCTGTTGACAGAGGCTTTTTACGCCTTCACAAGCTCTTTGAGCTGCTCTGCAATATCGGTCTTTTCAAACTTCACGCCCAGATCCTCTCTGCCCATGTGACCGTATGCAGCAAGGTTCTTGTAGATGGGCTTTCTCAAATCAAAGCGGGCGATGATGGCGGCGGGGCGCAGGTCTACCAGCTTTACCAGTGCCTTTTCGATGGCTTCCTCAGACACCTTGCCCGTGCCAAAGGTATCCACTCTTACCGAAACGGGCTTTGCCACGCCGATGGCATAGGCAAGCTGTACCTCGCATCTGGAGGCAAGTCCTGCGGCAACCACGTTCTTTGCTAAATATCTTGCGGCATAAGCGGCAGATCTGTCTACCTTGGTGGGGTCCTTCCCCGAGAAGGCACCGCCGCCGTGGCGGGAATAGCCGCCGTAGGTATCCACGATGATCTTTCTGCCGGTCAGACCCGAGTCGCCCTGAGGGCCGCCCACGGTGAATCTGCCGGTGGGGTTGACGTAGATCTTGGTGTTCTCGTCAAGGAATGCAGCGGGAACGGTGGGCTTGATCACCTCACGAATGATATCCTCTCTGATCTGCTCTAAGGTCACGGCGGGATCGTGCTGGGAGGAGACCACCACGGTGTCCACTCTCACGGGGGTGTCGCCCTCGTATTCCACAGTCACCTGAGTCTTGCCGTCGGGACGAAGGTAAGACAGAATGCCGCTTTTTCTCACCTCAGTCAGCTTCTTTGCCATATCGTGCGCCAGTGCGATGGGCAGGGGCATCAGATTGGGGGTCTCGTCGCAGGCGTAGCCGAACATCATACCCTGGTCGCCTGCACCGATGTCGTATTCGTCCTCTTCGGAAAGTGCGCCTTCCTTCTTTTCAAGGCACTTGTCCACACCCAGCGCAATATCGGGCGACTGCTCGTGTACTGCGGTGATCACCGCGCAGGTCTCGCAGTCAAAGCCGTACTTTGCTCGAT
>JAGBIB010000083.1 GCA_017935195.1 Clostridia bacterium | reverse complement strand
GATCCTGTGAGACCAATAAAAAATGGCTCTTTTACGAACCATCTATTAGAGTATTAGGGGATGTTTTTCCACCTCTATTGTATCATACATCAACGAAAAAGTCAATATTTAGGAAGCACATTGAAGAAATTGAACTGCCCCAAATTGTGCGGACAGTGCAAAAAAGCCTCGTTTGGTAGAAAATATTAAATTCAAGCAACGAACTGACATCGCATTTCGAGTGGTGTCAGTTTTGTTTTGAGTTGGATACGTTCGTTGTTGTAGAACTGTACGTATGATTTTTGCGGAGTAAATACACTCGGTTTTGAGGATCGAGAAAAAATACTTTGGAAGGATTAAAAAAGGCGGACACGTCATTTTGGTGAAAACCAAAAGGACGTGTCCGTTTTTTGTTATTCAATCTCGTTACGCCCCCAGCAGGTAGGCAAGCACCAGCTTGGCGGTGTTTTCAACGCCGGTGATGTGGGTGCGCTCCACGCCGTGGCTGGCGTAGACACCCATGCCAATGAGTGCCGCACGCAGGTTGTTGCCCGCTCTGATGGCGGCGCCCGCATCCGAGCCGTAGCGGTAGAAGAGGTCCACGGCGTAATCGCACTCTGCCTTCTTTGCCGCTTCGATCAGTCTGCCCGTGAAGTCGTAGTCGTAAGGCAGGGAGGCGTCCTTTGCGCAGATGCTCACCTTCTGCTCGCTGCCGTCCGAGTCGGGGCCCAGAATGGCGATATCCACCGCCAGATACTCTGAAATCTCCTCGGGCACCCGCACGCCGCCAAGTCCGATCTCCTCGTACATGGTGATGGCAAACACGGTGTTATATTGGGGCTTGAGTCCCTTTTCCTTCATATATTTTAAGGCGGTAAGCACGCAGGCAACACTTGCCTTATCGTCGATAAAGCGGGACTTGATGAAGCCCTTTTCGGTAACGGTGAAGCGGGGGTCTATGGACACGTAATCACCGTGGCAGATGCCAAGCGCTCTGACATCCTCTGCGCTGTTCACCTGCTCGTCAAGCAGGACGTGGACGGTGTTTTCGTTACGTGCCATGCTTGCGGCATCGTCAAAGGCGTGGGAGGAGTGGTGGGTGCAGGCGAGCATACCCGTATAAGTTCTGCCGTCTCTTGTATGTACGGTGACGTTTTCGCCCTCCACGTTTGCGTAGTTGATGCCTCCAAGAGCGCGGATGCGCAGGGTGCCGTCGCCGTTAACGGCTCTGACCATAAAGCCCAGAGTATCTGCATGGGAGCTGACGCACACCGTTTTAGAAGGATCTTGCCCTTCCACTCTGATATAGGCGGTGTCACGGTTGTCATAGCTGACGGTATAGCCAAGCTCTGCCACGATCTCCTCCAACACCGCCTTGATTTTTACATAGTAGCCCGTGGGGCTGGGGGTGTCGATCAGTCTTTGCATGGTGTTTAACAAATAAGAACGGTCGATTTCCATAAAACAATCCTCCACTGAAAGAATACACGTAAAGTATACCATTCTTCCTTCATTCTGTCAAGAACAAGTGTGTGAAGGTCTACTTTGCCCACAAGCGGATGTCTGTCCACGGCATACTCCCTTTAAAGAATACCAAGGATCGCTTCACCAATACCCTTCCGTTTTACAAAAAAACCGCACAAACAAAGCAGATGCGTCAACTGCAAAAATGCAATTGACGCACCTTTTTGAAGCATTTAAACAAAAACGGCTTGCTCACTTTACCCTTTTCTTGCGGAAGACGATCACCGCCACGGTGATTCCTGCGATCAGCACGGCAGAAGCGGCCACTGTGCCGATCACGATGGGCAAAACGGGACTTTTCTTCTCCTTCTCGTCGTTGTCGTCGACATCCTCCGAAGGAATCTCGGACAGATCGCTGGCAGAGGGCAGCTCGGACGAAGCATCCTCGGAAGGCTCCTCGGGCTTGGGTTTTTGTCCCGTTGCCTCAAGGTAGGCATCGTTTGCGATCTCAGAGGTGGTCGTACCGCCAAACACGTCGGTAACGGTCACGGTGGCCTTGAGGGCCTCGGGCAGTCCCTCGGGTAGCTTTACAGAGCTTTCCTGAGGACGGGTTGCCGCTTTTTCAAAAACCACCTTTCCCGAGGTGTCCACCACCTGAACCGAATAGCCTAACTGGGGAGTAGAATCCTCGGCAAGCACCCAGCGAACGTTTTTGCCGATGTACATATATCCCACCGAGGGCGCACCGAAGGTCGGGGTCTCGGGCTGGGTGATGGTGAAGTGATCGTATTTGGTGGATGCCGCATCGTACTCCTCCTGATTTTCCACCTTTCCGCCGGTGGAGCCCCAGAAGTACTCCTCGGTCGCACCGAAGGAATGGGCACCGAACTTCTTTTGTCCCTCGGTCTGAGGGTTGCCGTCACCGTAGCTGAGCGTGGTGGAGGGCAGAGAGATCCAATCCTTCTTCTCGTGGTCGTAAACGTACATATTTTTCAGCTGACAGGTGCGCTCCACGTTGCAGTTGGTGTTCACGTCTCCCCCCGAGAAGTTCTCCATGAACTGAGAAAAGCCGCCCGAGAAGTAGGAATCGTAAAGATGGGTGTCAAAATAGGAAAAGAGCGTCCATTTGCCCGACTCCACGTCAAGCAGCCACATACCCGCAAAGGTGGTTCCCGTCTCGGAATCCTCCCAGCAATGCAGCAGCATACGGTACCATTTGTCCTTTTCCCAGCTGTAGGGCATGATGCAGTTGGTGCCCTCGCCCTCTCCGCCAAAGTTACTGCTGCCCTTGGGGAAGATACGGGTGGCGGTAAGCTTTTCCGTTTCACCGTCCTTGTTGGTATAGGCGGCCTCCCAGAAGGAGAGGATCCCCACCTTGGTGGAGGTGTGCTGAAGTCCGGCATACGCACCGTAGCCACTGATGCCGGGATAGGTCTTCATGGTCTTTGGAGACCTGAGGTCCATGCGGAAGTTGGCAAGCGACCAATAGGTGATCTTCGTATCCTTATCGGAGCGGAAATCGATCATAAAGGAATCGAATTTCCTGCTGGTGTCCGAAAGATCGGGGTCGGAATAGAAATTGTATGCCATGTATTTCAGTTCCTTTTCCTCCGCAGTGATGCAAAGGGGGGTGAGAGAACCGAGGAGCATGGTTGCCGCCAAAAGGAGCAGCAGGGCTTTGCGCAGATGTTTTTTCATAAAATTGACCGCCTTTCCGAAATTGCTTGATGGATTTGTAAATCCAGTATATCACTTTTTGCCTCCGCTGTCAAGCATTTGGCTTGAAGACGAGGGATCTTCCACCCTCCCAAGGCATTGTCAATCGGGGGGCAGGCGCTCCTTTGGCGGTGACGGAAGGGGCAACTAAACCAACGTTCAAGTTTTTTTGCCCTTTTGCACTTGTCTTGCGCTTTTCGGGATGGTATAATAAAGGCAGAAGATCTCTGCAGAATCAAAGGTTCAAAAAGAACCGACTCGCCAATTTTTCAACCCCATGAACAGAAGGAGCATGAAACAAATATGAAAAAAACGATCTCTCTTTTGCTCTGCGGACTGTTGCTCGTCTTATCCTCTTGTGCCATCGAGGAGCAGGTGGATCAGCCCCAAAGCAAGCCCTCTATAGAAAGCGCGGAAGCCTCGCCCGAAGAAAGCACCCTCGTCTTCGACTCTCTGCCCGAAAAGCAGGAATCCTCGCCCGCACAAGGCGATGACCCTTCGGAACGCTCTCCCGAAATGCCGTCGGAATCCCCCTCTGCGGCACCCTCCGACTCCCCTGCCGTGTCTCCCTCGGTGGCGCCCGTCAGCCCCGAAGAGCCCTCGGAATCTCCTTCAAAGCCCCAAAGAGAGGCAAGCAAGGGTCTTCAAATGGGGATCATGAGCGGAAAGGCCTACGTTTTGGGCATCGGCTCGTGCAGAGACAAGGAGGTGGTGATCCCCTCCGAGTATAACGGTAAGGCAGTGGCAGGTATTGGCGACGATGCCTTCAGAGCAAACAAGCAGATCACGAGCGTTGCCCTCCCCGAAGGAGTAAGCTCCGTTGGACGTGCCGCCTTTGCAGGCTGTACCGCCCTTGAAGAGATCCTTTTTGAGGGATCGGTTGGCACCGTCGGCGAATCTGCCTTCAGCGGATGCACGGCGTTGCGGTCGGTCACTCTGCCCGAGGGGGTAAAGAGCATCGGCGGGCAGGCCTTTGCGGGCTGTACCGCCCTTGAAGAGATCGTCCTGCCCTCCACCCTGCGCACCGTCGGCGAGCGCGCCTTTGAAGAATGCACCGCTCTTCAGGGCGTGTCGATTCCCAAGGGCGTGAGCGTTCTGCCGAGAATGGTCTTTTTCAGATGCACCGCCCTTTCGGAGGTAAGCCTGCCCGTGAGCGTGAAGAGCGTGGGCGAGAGTGCCTTTGAGTGGTGCACCTCCTTAAAGGAGATCACCCTGCCCGAAAATCTGACCACCCTGAAAAGCGGCG
>JAGBIB010000082.1 GCA_017935195.1 Clostridia bacterium | reverse complement strand
GCCTGCGGAGAGGAGCTTCCCAATACCGAGCCGCCCGCTTCTTCCGCCACGGAGCAGTCCAAAGACGACGGCTCTTCTGCCACGGAGCAGTCCAAAGAAGAAAGCTCTTCCGCCACGGAGCAATCCAAAGAAGAAATCCCTTCCCCGTTGCCCCCTGAAAGCGAGGCATCCTCCCCTTCGGAGGAGGACTGTGCCCACATCAATGTGGAAATCCTGCCTGCGGTGGAAGCCACCTGCCAAAAAAAGGGCATGAGCGAAGGAAGGCGCTGCAAGGATTGCGGCAAGGTGCTTTCAGAGCAGGTCGTCCTGCCTGTGGGCGGTCACAAGGAGGTTATAGACGAGGCTGTAAAGCCCACCTGCTCCCAAATGGGTTGGACTGCGGGGGCTCATTGCGCATACTGCGGCGAAACGTTAAAGTGGCAGGAGCCCGTGGAAATGCCTCTTCACCAATTTAAAGACGGCACCTGCAGCCGTTGCGGCATTCCCACCCACAGCCAAGGGCTTTATTATACGTTAAGCAATGACCAAAGCTACTACATCCTTGACAGCGTGGGCAATTGCAAGGACAAAACGCTGATCATTCCCTCGCTTTACGGCGGATTGCCCGTGAAGGAACTCAACGCCTTTGACTCTCAGTACGCCACGGCGGTGGTCATTCCCGACAGCGTCACCACCCTCTCCTCCCATTTGTTCTATCAGAATGAGATCCTGCGGGAGGTGACCTTGGGTGCAGGCGTGACCGAGGTGGGTGCCCTGACCTTTGCAGACTGTACCGCACTTGAAAAGATCACCCTGCGGGGAAAGGTCCACTTTGGCAAATCCTGCTTTGAAGACACCAAGAATATAAAGGAGCTGCACATTGCGGATGTCGCCTCCTGGTGTCAGTCCACCTTCAGCGCCTCGGCAGGACATCCCCTGCAATATGGCGGTGGTGTCATCTGTCTTGACGGAGAGCCCATCGTGGACCTGGTGATTCCCGAGGGCGTGACCGAAATCGGTGCTTCTTGCTTTAAAAACTGCACGAGCATCAAAAAAGTCTCTTTTCCCGAAGGTCTGACGGTCATCGGCGAGCAGGCGTTTTACGGCTGCACCGCCCTTGAAGAGCTGACCCTGCCCGCCACGGCAGCGCAGGTAAAATCGTCTGCCTTTGCAAAATGCACCTCCTTGAAAGAAGTGACGGCAAAAGAGGGCGTTGCGAGTATTTCCATGCACGCCTTTAGCGGCTGCACCGCCCTTGAAAGGGTCAGTCTGCCCGATAGCGTAAAAGCCATCTCCACCTCCTGCTTTGAGGGCTGCTCGGCACTCAAAAGCCTGACCTTCGGCAAAGAAACCAAATCGGTTTCAAGAAACGCCTTCAAGGGCTGCACGGCACTCACCAACGTCATTCTGCCAAAGAGCTTGGAAACGGTGGAGGATGCCGCCTTTGAGGGACTTGCGGGACAATGCTACTTCTTGGAAGCAGACACCTTGCCCGCAGGCTTTTCAAGCCGTTGGACGGGCAAGGATGCATCGGTTTATACGGGCGGTCAGTGGTCCCTTGTAAACGGCACGCCCACGGTTGGGTGATCAAAAGCGTTTTTCTTAAAAGCATCCATATGCACCGCACGCTTCAGCATTTAAATGAGGCGATGCGGTGCTTTTTTCTTGACAAAAAGCAACTTTTATGTCATACTGTCATTAAAAAAGGAACGATTCAAAGGACGAAAGAACTCTTTATGGACGGCATTTTCAATTTTTTCAAAAATCTGATCGAAAGCTACGGTGCCCTCTGGCTCATCGGGCAGGGCTTTGGCATTATTGCCATCGTGCTGGGCTTTTTGTCTTACCAAGTAAAAACCAAAAGCAAGCTGCTCTTTTTGCAGGGTGCGGTGGCCTTTGCCTTCATCATTCACTATCTGCTCATCGGTGCCTACACCGGCATGGCGATGAATGCGCTCAACATCCTGCGCAACTTTTTATACGACCGTCGCACCAAAAAAGGAAGTACCGGAAAGGCCCTTCCCATCCTCTTCGTCATCGTGCAGGCGGTGATGTGCCTCTTTACCTGGGACGGCTGGTATTCCATCTTCATTCTGGTGGGCATTTGCATCAACACCTACTGTATGTCGCTGTCCGACCCCCAGAAGGTGAGAAAGAGCATCCTCGTCACCTCCCCTCTGGTGCTTATTTATGACCTTTTTGCCCGCTCGGTGGGCGGCACCCTTTATGAATCGGTGGCGCTGATTTCTGCGATCATCGGCATTTTGCGGATGAGAAAAAAGGGAGAGGGACTGATGGCGGAAAATGAGATCTGAAAGAAATATTGAATTCTTTTCGATTTTTTTGCAACCTGCGGCAAAAAAGGTCGCTTTAAAAGATAGAACACCCGATCAGGGCGCACGCCGCCCCATCGGGAAGACCGAAACGCACCCCCACAGAAAGGATCTCTATCATGAAAAAACGTTTTTTATCCACCGCTCTGCTCCTTTTCCTGCTTGTCGCATTCTTGCTTGCCGCAGTGGGATGCAACGACCAAAGCACCGAGCAGCCGCCCTCATCCTCTCCTTCTCCCTCCCTTAAAGGAGAAAGCGACACCTCAACCGATCAGACCGATCCTTCAACGGAATCATCTGACCCCTTGACCCCCTCCGAGGATCAGTCCTCCCCCTCGAAGGACGAGCCCGTGGTTCCCGCAAGTCAGGGTCTGCGCTTCGTTTTAAACGACGACCGTGCCTCCTACACTCTTGCGGACATCGGTGAATGCACCGACATCAGGATCGTGGTGCCCGCCACCTACGAGGGTCTGCCCGTGACTGCTATTGCGCGCCGCGCCTTTTACCGAAAGAATATTGAAAGCTTCGTCACCCTCGGCAACGTCAGGACGGTGGGAGAAGAAGCCTTTGCAGGCAGCGAATCGCTGAAGTACGTGGCATTTGCCGAGGGTCTTGTCACCATTGAAGCCTCCGCCTTTAACAGCGCGACGGCCTTGGAGCAGGCATCCTTCCCCTCCTCGCTGACCTTGATCTGCGAGGGTGCCTTCAAAAATTCGGGCATCATCGAGCTCAGCCTGCCCGAAAATGCGGTGCTTGAAAAGGGAGCCTTTAGAGAATGCCCTCGCTTAAAAAAGGTCACCCTGCCCCAAAAGATGACCACCGTGCCTGCTGAGGCCTTTTTTGGCTGTGTGGCTCTTGAAGAGGTGACCTTCCCCGAAGGGCTGACCGTCATTGAAAACTACGCCTTTCAGGGCTGTGAGGCTCTTGCCGAAATCGACCTGCCCGAGAGCCTGAAGACCGTTGCCTTTGGCGCCTTCGGCCACAGCGGTTTAACCGCACTGACTCTGCCCGAAGGACTGACAGATCTGCAAGCAGGCGCCTTTACCTCCTGTGAAAATCTTGAAACGGTGACCCTGCCCCAAAGCATCACCAAGATCCCCTTTGAGTGCTTTGGCTTCTGCATCTCCTTAAAGAGCGTCACCTTTGGCGATAAGATCACCGAGATCGGAAACAACGGCTTTTACGGCTGTGAAGCTCTTGAAAGCCTGACCCTGCCCTCTACCTTAAAGACCCTTGGAAATGACAGCTTTGCTCACTGCCAGAGCTTAAAAAAGGTCAGCTTCCCCGCAGGTCTTGAGGCTTGGGGCGAGAAATGCTTTGAATACACCGTTTCCCTTGAAAAGATCACCGTATACGGTGAAGGAGACGGGGTTTATGCAGAAGGAAACTGCCTTGTGAGCAAGAAGGACGGATGTCTGCTGCTGGGCTGCAAGAGCAGTGTGATCCCCGAAGGGGTAAAAGCCATCGGCGATTATGCCTTTGCGGGCTGTACGGGACTCGAGGTGCTTTATATGCCCGAGTCGGTGACCGCCATCGGTGTAAAGGCGTTTAACAACTGTCAGGGTCTGAAGGTGCTGGGTATTTCGCCCAAGGTCACCGTGATCGGTGAGAGTGCCTTCAGCTATTGCTCCAAGCTGATTTGCGTGGTTCTGCCCACCGAGCTGACCACTCTCGGTGACACCCCCTTTAACGGATGCACCGCCCTGCAGCGCATCTTCCTTGACAGAGAGGATACGAGCATGAATTTCGGCAAGTGGCATCACGGTCTGCAAAGCGGCCAGGCAAACGCCATCTACGGCAGAAAGGATTGGCGCTACGTCGACGGTCTGCCGGTCTTGAACTGGCAGGTGCCCAAAAACGCGCCCGGATATGAATACAAGGATCTGATCCCCGAGGAGCACCGTCACACCGACGGCTGAGGCAAAAGGATGGCTTTGCCAAAGCTTGGATTGTCTCAGATTTGCAATTTGAAGCAGGCGCTTTGTTTTTTGCGTTTTTCATGCCGCAGGCAATTCCTGTCCCGTAGGGTCAATTCATGGCGATAGCCAATTCATGCCCACAGGGCAATTCATCGGGTTTGTCTCAAATGCATTCTGCATTTGAGACAAACCCCTTTTCGCTTTCTTGTATTTTCCATTTTTAAGTAATAAAGGAATCGTAGTGGAAGTTTTCCTCAGGCAGCCAAGACTTTTTGGAGAGATTTTCGATTTTTTTGAAAAAATTCAAAAATTTTTTAAGTTTTTTCAAAAAAATCCGAAAAAACAGCGACTACTATAGTGTAAACACCTGTAATAAAAAAGTGAAAGGAGCATCTCTATGAAAACCGTATTTTTGAAATTTTCCGCGATCCTTTTGGCAGGACTGATGCTCTTACCCCTCCTTGCCGCCTGCGACGATCCCTTTTATAACAGCGTTCCCGAGGTTTCAACCGTCGACCCCGAGGAACGCCCCTTGGAGGGCGGGCAGAAGCCTTCATCCGAGGGTGGGCAGAAGCCTTCATCCAAGGGTTGGCAAAGCTCCTTGACCGAGGAGGAAGAGGGCAAGCCTATAATCAACGAGCGCTTTGACGGGGAAAAGGTGCGCTTCGCCGTCAACGGCGAAGGGCTCAACAGCCGCTCCATCGACATCGGTGAGGGCGATGATCCCACGAACACTGTGAACGTGCAGATCATGAAGCGCAATGCACAGGTGGAAAAAGAGCTGGGCGTGGATATCGAGCTTTCGTACGTTGGCGAAATGCAGACCTTCTTTGGCATCCTTCAAACCATCCTCGCCTCCGAGCTTTACGTTTACGATGTGCTGGGCCTTTCCCAATATTTTGACCTGGGGCTTTCCCTTGGCGACACCGTCGGCTCCTTTTATAACCTTGCCGATCTGCCCGAGGGCGTGACCTCCTACCTCAACCCCGAGACATCCTACTGGTCAAAGTCCCTTTACGAGACAACGTCCTACAAAGAAGTAAGCTTTTTCATCACGGGCGATCTGAATCTGTCTTATCTCAGCACCCTGTTCGTTTCCTACGTCAACGCACGGATGTGGGAGGAGTATAAGGACGAGATCGCAGACCTTGAGCATTCGGGCGGCTACCGTGATCCCTACGACATCGTAAACAACGGCTACTGGACCATGGATTTGTGGATGGAGCTTTCACGGCTGGTCTACGAGGACACCAATAAAAACAAAGTGCAAGACTATCTTGACCGCACCGGTCTGATGACCTACGATCAGCAGTTAAATAATATTATGGTAGATATGCTGATTGCGGGAAGCCACGTGACCTTCTCCACACTCGACGGCGAGGGCACGCCGCAGGCGAAGGTCAACACCCCAAAAAATACAGCCATCTACCATAAGCTCTACACCCTTCTTTGCGAAAGTGATGCCGTGACCATCCCCTGGCTTGGCACCGAAGGAAACAAGGACGAAAACTATATCCTCGACATCTTTGCAGAGGGCAACGTGCTTTTGAACCTGAACACCCTTTCGGCGGCAGAAAAGTATCTTTCCGATATGAAGGACGACTACTATGTGATGCCTCTTCCCATGTTTGATCACGCTCAGTTTGACAAAAACAGTCCCTCTCTTGGCTATGCTTCCTCCTTGCTTGGCGATGACATCAACCAGTACGCCATCTGCCAAGCCATCGGAGACGAGAAGCTTCCCTGTGTGACGGCAACCTTGGAGCTGATGGCATACTACTCCGAAAAGTGGGTGACCCCCGCATACTACGAAAACGTGCTGGGCGACCGCTACGGCAAGGATCCCCGTGCCGCCGCCGCGCTGGAGCTGACCCGTGCAGGGCTTTACACCGACTTCGTGATGGTGTGGTCCTGCAAACTTGACAACGTCAACTGGAAGTGGCGTCAGCACTTCACCGAAAAGGACAAGATCGAAAACAACCTGAGATCCTGGGAGAGAAACGTTACCGGTAAGCTGAAGAACGATCTGCTTGAGCAGTTTGAGCCCTGCCTCTGCCACCTTTTATTCGAATAAAAAGCAGAAAAAAATAAAGCGACTATAAAAAGCTCTACCGCCTGCCTTGTAAAAGCGGCACCGTCACCATCCCTTGGCTTTACAGTGAGTCCGAAGACGAACTGCTGTCTATTCTGACGTCAAAGCAAAATAACCGCTTTTGATCCCTCAAAAAAGTGCGTACCGAATGCAAATTTGCTTTCGGTACGCACCTTTTATTTTTAATCGGATGACGCTCCTATACTCTTTCCCGACGTTTAGTCGTCTCTCTTGGGCAAAAGTCCGTACTGCACGCCAAACTGATAAAACGCCTCGCCGGCACTCGACCAGTCGGCCGTGGTCAGACTATAGTACATCGGGATATCGTTTTCCCGATCGCTGATCACCAGAAGAATCTCGTAGGTTCCCCTTTCACCTTCCTCGGGGAAGAGGAAGCCCTGATACTCGCTGAGATCAAGGAAGAGCATGGAGTTTGCAACGCTTTTGCTTGAGGGCTGCACCGTGATCATCCGATAGGGAGCGGCAGAGCCCTGCTCACGGTAGTATAGCCGCCATTTGTAGGGATGGGTGCCGTTTTTCAAGCCCTCGGTCAGATCCACCTCTGCCACGGAGGTCATGGCAAGACAGAAGAAAGCGTCGGAGGTGGGTGGATTGCCCTCCCGATAGTGGTAGACATGGAAGGAGGAATACCCCAGCGCCTCGTTAAACTTCACGCCCCGTGCAGTGAGGATGGACAGCTTTTCCATATCACTGATCGAGCCGGAAAAGGTTTGATCTGCTTTCGTCAGCCACTCTGCCCAAACGGAAGTGTAGCGTCCTGCCGGAGGACTTGACAAGGAATTGTTATAGATTGCCGCAAAAGCCGACTTTTCGATGGCCTCTGCCTTCAGCGCCTCCTCGGCTTCACCCCAAGAAATGGTGGCGGATGCCCAGCCTACCGCACTGCCCTTGGACACATCTGCCGTTTTGAAGGGCAGGAAGACCAGCTCATAGGTCTGCTCCTTGCCGTCCTTCATGGAAAAGACGCAGGAGACGGGGTCTATGGGCAGACGGTAGACCGTCCGACCGCCCACGATCTCGCATTCAAATTTACCGCAAACAAGCTGATAAAAGTCCTGTCCCTGCGTTACATTGCGAAACAGCAGCAGCATTCCCTCATAGGGAAGCTTGGCTACAGAAAACTCCAGCACGAAAAGATCGGAGGTCAGATCCTTTCGGATATGGAAGGGAGTGGTGTTGCCGTCCTTGGTGGGATACTTGGCCATCTCAAACTGGAAAAGGGAAGGAATCTTCTTGTTGCCCTCGCCCTTGAGCCATCTCACCCACTGCTCGTTATATTTCATCGTGGGCTCCACCGTGGGATATGCCACCTCCATCGCCTTTTGCAAAAAGCTCTCCGACGTGCTGTTCCAAGCCGTGACGAGCAGTCCCCAGCCTACGATCTTTTCTCCCTCACGCACCACATAAAGCAGCTCATAGCTTCGAGCCGCACCGAAATTGGTCATAAAGGGCAGGCTCTTGGGGTCAAAGGACAGGGTGGCCGTTTCCCGCCACTTGCCGCCCGTGATCTCGCCCTTGAAGCTTTGCTTTTGGATCTTCAGCCTTTGATAAACGCCCACCGTGTTGAAGGCCTTGAAAAACATATCGATCTGCCGATCGCTACCGGGGGTAACGCCGCTGTAGCTCAGCTCCATCTCCATATATGCATCCTGATTATAGAACTGCGAGGAGGCGTGTCCGTCGGCTACACTCTTGCAATACGGCTCGGTAACACGGGAGTACACCCTCTCTTGGTCTTCTTCAAGCAACCATTTGATCCAACTGGGCGAATAGCGCTCTTCGGGCTCGTTTGGGGAAAGCACGTTTTTTTGTATCCCCAGCTTCACCGCCTCTTCATAATAAGCCTGCGCCGCCTCGTTCCATTCCACCACGAACCGTTGCCAGCCCACCACATTTCCGTTTTCTCGGATGACGAATACCATCTCATAGGCTACCGCAGAGCCGTTTTCACGCAGATGCGGCATCATTCCGTAGTTGATCACGTCCAGATAGTAGACCGCATCGCTTCCGTAGACCGCATAGCCGTAGGGCACGCACTTGCGCTGCGACTCTTGGAAGGTAAAGCTTTCTTCACCCAGCTCTCTGTAACCGAAGGACCAGGTGTAAGCGTAGTTCGATTGGCCGATGCCCTCTGTAAAATTAAAGGTCGACCGATCAAGAGACAGGGCAAGGCAGAAGCGAGAGGCAGAGGTGACGCTGCCGCTGACGGCATCGTAGGGCCAGATGCCAAAGACCGAGGGGTCTTTGTCGGTGGCAAAGACGTTGTTTATCAGCTCTCCCTGCAGGTTTCTGTAGCGGTCTGCCCCATTCTTCTTTACAAGCCACTCAAGCCAGTCTGAAGAATTGACGTTTGCAGGCTCCTTGTTTTCAAGCGAAGGAGCATTTTCCCGATGATCCACCTGGATGCCCGCATCTACCGCCTGCTCATAGTATTTTTCGGAGGAATCGGTCCAATCCACATAATCTGAATACCAGCAAAGGATCCGTCCCTGCATATCCTCGATGAGGAAGACTGTCTCGTATCTGCGGTTGGATCCGTCCTTTTGCAAATACATCTCCATTCCGTAATTGAACAGGTCCAACTCCATACGGTGATACCCGTAGCCTGCCTGATAGGAGCTTTTCCAAGGATGCGCATCGGTGGTGCAGCTGAAATTCTCTGCCTGCATGGTCTGATTAGCCATCAAAGGACGATAAAAGACCTTCCACACATATTGATCACCCTCCACATCCACATATGGGAATTCCTCTGCGGAAAGACCCAGCGACAGGGCAAAACGGGCAACGATGCCCTCTTGACGGATGCTCCAGGGAGAGGCGGTATAGTACGTGTCGTTTTCATAGCGGGAAAGATACAGGGTCCCCTCCTCCACCATGGGATAGACCGTCCCCCGATCCTCGTAGATCAACCATTCCAGCCATTTATCCGAATAGCGCTTGCCCTTCTCATATTCTCCCCGATCGGGGATCTCTTCACCGGGCAGAGTGGGAAGGTTGCCGTCGATGGGCGTGGTCACATAGCTGTAAAGGAGCATCTCGGGCTCCTTCGTTTGGGGGTTGGGACGGGCGATATAGATTTGCTTGAGCTCCTTGTCGGCAGGATAGACGGTATAAAGCTCCACCGCCTGCCCCTGCTCATCCGCCTGATAAGCGGCAAGGATCACCTGATCGGCGCTCAGTCCCTTCACCAGCTCCCGCCGCTCCTCCTCTGAAAAGACCTTGTCCTTGGCAAAAAGGAATTTGCCCGCACCGCTATACTTGGAGGGGTTTGAGTCAAAGTCGGCAATAAAATAGGCATCGTCCTGCGTAAAGCCCGAAAAATCCTTCAGCTTTTCCACCATGTCGCCCATGCCCGCAAGACCTGCAAATCCCGCAAGGGAGGAGGGGTCAAAGGTCGTCCCCGAAAAAAGGTGAGAGGCATCAAAATCCCCCAGATCCCCGATAAGGTCGGAGAGGGGATTTCTTGTGTTGTCCCCTCCGTCGGGACTGACCAAGCCGTCCACAGGGGGGATCCACTCACCCGTGCCGTCTCCCCCGTCCAGCCTTGCCGTATAGGTGGAAGCGCAGGAGGAAAGCATCAGCCCCGCAAGGCCTGCCGCAATCAGCGACAACAACCGTCTTTTTGCCGTTCCCGGTTTATTCATTTCGTTCACAAGGCTTCCTCCCTTCAGTTCTTTCTTCTCTTCGTATCTTTCGTATCAATGTTCTTTCCCGATCATAGATATCCCTGATCCATTGCGTGCTTGAAAAAGGCAAGGGAGGATACCGTCCAAGGGGTCGAGATCTGCTTGTAAAACAGGTTTTTTCCTGTCTGTGCGTCCACACAGACCACCACGAATTCATAGTCTCGGGAAAGGGTGTCCTTCTTCACGGTGAGAGCGTTCTCACTGTTTTTAACGGGAAGGGCAAAAACGGTGCTTCCGTCCTCTGCGGTGTAGCGTGTCGCCATAGCCGTCCCCTCCTCCGTGTAGGGGGCTCCCGAGTATAAGGGTCTATAATAAAGGAAAAACAAAACGGAGCGCTCCGATGCAAGTGCCACCAACTCTTCTTCAAAAACAGGCAGAGCAAGGGCAAAGTAAGGCAGACCGTCTTTTTCGGGTGTTCCCGTCTCCAAATCGTAATTGGCAATGAAAAAGGCAGAGCGGTGGCCTTTTTGCTCGTATTCGTAGACCTCATGGCCCTTCGTCCCCTCGGCCTTTACCACACCCTCCTTCACCAGGGTGTCGACCAACGAGTCCTTCTCCTCGCCCGATCCAAAAAGGCCGTCCAGCTCCTCCTTTTTGATCGGCTGATATTCGTAAAGACCCAAGACCCTTTCGCCCATGTCGTCCACATAGGAAACAGCCACCCGCCTCAGATCCTCATGCTCCTTTAAGGCATACAGGGTGTAGCCGTCTGCACCGGGCAGTGTCAGATAGGGGTTGGCACCCCTGATCTCCTCCCTTGCCGCAAGCACGCCTTCCTCGTCATCGATCTGCTTGAAGAAGTATTTTCCCTTGCCCATGGCTTGGCTGAGTCCTGCCGAAAAATTCACCAGAATGCCGCTTCCGTCAAGGGTCATGCCGCTGTAGAGGGTGTCGAGGGGCTTTTCATAAAAGAGATGGTCTGACAACGTGGGGCTTTGGTCCGTTCCTCCGCCGCCCTGAGAGCCGCCGATGCCGGGCAGACCCGGAAGACCCATGTTGCCGCCCCCCTCCCCCTCAAGGATCATGGTGTAGGTGGAGGTGCAGGAGGAAAGAAGGGACAAACAAAGCAGTCCTGCCGTAAATGCCGTCAGCACGCCCTTAAACGATCTCTTGCGCATATTCTTTTCCTCCCTTCTTTAAGCTCTGCTTTCTGAACGTGGGACCTCTTGTCCCTTTTTTTCGGGTGTTTTTACCTCTTTTTTCGGGTGTTTTTAAAGGAGATCGGCTCTTTTTTGTCCTATTTTGACTTTATTTGCCCTTTTTTCCGATCCCTTTTAAAACCATCCGAGCCTCCCCCGAAATCCGAGGGAGGCTTGCGTATGGGTTTTTCGTCGTGTTCAAGGGGCGCACCCACGGCACACCCTTATTTTCTGCCGATGACGCCAAGCCTTAAGGCATCCTGATAAAATGCCTCGGAGGAGTCTGTCCAGTCCACAAACTCGTCTCGCCAGATCACGACCTCATCCTGCTTATCCACGATGACCATGATCACATGATAGGTGTTGGCGCTTCCGTCCTCCTTTAAGTGCATATCCACCTGACCGTAATCGTGGATGTTCAAACGGTAAAGGTAGTTGTCACCAAAGAGGATGGCATTCCAGGGAGTCATCTCCACCATCCCGTATTCCCCTTCACCGTCGCTTTCTCTGTAAAAGACCTTCCAGGTGTACTCATACTCCTCGGTGCCCAGATTGGTGTAGCCGTCAAACTCAGCGGCACTCATGACGGGGCAGAAGAAGAAGCGGCTGTTTTCGGTCACCTCACCGTTATAATAAGGCCAAAGCTCAAAAGAAGAGGGCTCCATATTATCCTTGTATCGGATGCCGTTATACAAACCGCCACCCCAGCACATCGAATAAACGTCGCCATAGTCGTTTATCAGCCACTCAAGCCATTCGGTGGTGTACTTTTCGGGCTCGGTCTCGCCGTGATCGTTCTTGCCGTCGTCGGGCTGCACGCTCTGACCGCCCTTGATCACGCCCATTTCCAAAGACTTGTTGTAAAATGCCTCGGAGGACTCGGTCCAGCTCACAAACTCGTCTCGCCAGATCACGACCTCATCCTGCTTATCCACGATGACCATGATCACATGGTAGAGGTTGGCGCTTCCGTCCTCCTTTAAGTGCATATCCACCCGGCCGTAATCGTGGAGATTCAAACGGTAGAGGTAGTTTGGCCCAAACTCAATGCCACTCCAGGGCTGTGCGTCCACCGACTTGTATTCGGCGGTGAAGCTGTGCGCTTCTCTGTAAAAGACCTTCCATGTGTACTCGTACTCCTCGGTACCCAGATTCGAGTAGCCGTCAAATTCGGCACTCGAAAGGTAGGGAAGCAGGTGGAAGCGGCTGTCTTTATTGAACTGCCCGTCTGTTAACGGCCAGACCTCCCACGAAGAGGGCTCCATTCCGTCTTCAAAACAAACACCCGCATACAGTCCGCCGTTATAAGCCTTGCAGTAGCTCGCTCCGTTATCCTCGTTTACCAGCCACTCCAGCCAGCGGGTGGAATACTTTTCCTCGGGCTCAGGCGTGGACTCGGAAGAAGTGGGCTCGATCACAGGCTCTCTTGAGGGAGAAGGACCCACATCGGGCACCATGGTGGGCTCATCCTCGGTGGGGTCATCCTCGGTGGGGTCATCCACAGGAGGCGTGAGATCGGGGATCTGAGGGTCTTGCTCCGAAAGCCTTTCGCCGCCCTCCTCACCCGAGGGAGCGCCCATGGGGGGCATCGTACCCATATAGTTGGGGTCGTTACAAGCGGCAAGAAGGAGGGGCAAGAGCAACACCACCATCGCCATAAGCAAACTAAGCATTCTTTTTTTCATCATTGCACCATCCTTTCTCATTTTTCTTCGGGTATTTTAAACCCGATAAAAAGTCTTTTCAACCGCAGTTTAACGGCTTTTTGTTTTTTTTGAAAGAGGGGGCACTCCCCCATCTTCTTTTCATCCCTATTATATCACAGTTTTTTCACCATTTCAATAGCTTTTGGCGGGCAACCCTTCAAAAACAAGGTTATTTTTTTGTGAATATCTCCCCTTTTTCGTACACAAAGAATTTACTTGCAGTTTTTCCATTTTCGTGGTATAATAAAAGGGTATGGGGAAAAGCCGCAAGCGCCCCCGATTTTAAAAGAAAGGAGCTTTCGGGAGAAAGCCTCGGTTATAGAAATGAGCGATATCTATTACGACCTGCACATGGAGGGCGACGAGCCCGAGGAAAAAAGCACCCTTTCAAAGGTGCTGTCCATCATCGGCAAGACCGTCTCGGTCACGGTGATCGCACTGATCGTCTTTATGCTCGTTTACAGAATGTGGGAGATGAAGGAGCCTGCGGGCACGGGCAAGTATATCTGGACTGCCGCCACCGACAGCGCCTACGAGGAATTAAAGGGCACGTCCACCACCGTCTCCTCCAAATATCCCGAAGACCAATTTTCCTATGAATACGAAAGCCACAACACCGTCACGGTGACCAAGAAAGGGGAGGATGAGGAGGATAAGGAGAATTATCAGCGCATCACCCTGCCAAGCAAGGAGTACTACTCGAAAATCGGCTTTGAGATCTTCACCCAGCGGCTGGTGTCCTACAGAGTGGAGGATGCGGAGGGCGAAGAGCAGATCGTCAACCGATCCGAATACTTTGAGGTGAAGGATCACCCCGTGAAACGGGCGCTGAGAGTGACCCACGTCTATCTTGTCCCTGCGGCAAAGCAGGTGCAGCTCACCTTCCGCTATAAAAGCGACATTTACGAAAAGTTAAACAGCCAGCCCTTTTCAAGCGGTCTGCCCTTTGACTTCACCCTGACCGACGACAGCAAGGACTACACCGCCTTCTCCTACAAGACCTTCAAAAAGGGGGTCTACCGCTACGTGACCATGGTCTTTGAGGGGGTGGATCTGTCAAACGCCGCTCTGCTGACCCTGGAAATGGACTATTACGATACCGAGGGCAAGCAGAACCTCACGATGTGCGTCTACGATGCCGAGCTGCCCGTGGAAAGAGTGAAGGTCTCCCCCGCCAAGACCCCCGCGGCATTGCCCGGAAAGGAGGATTGAACATGATCCTTGAAAGCAAAGAAACCACCCTCGCCTTCCGCTGTCCGCTGTGCGGACAAGCCATCCTTTCGGGAGTGAACCTCTTCCGCATCACGGGAGATATCCTGCGCCTGCGCTGTCCCGACTGCGACACCGCCCTGACCTTAAACAAGACCAACGACGGCAAATACCGTCTGTCGGTACCCTGTATGTTCTGCCCCAAGCCCCACAGCTACGTGCTGGGCGAAAAGAACCTCTTTAACGAGGAGCTGTTCACGCTGCCCTGCGGACTTTCGGGCATGGACGTGCTGTATATCGGCAAGGAGGATCGGGTAAGGGAGGCTCTTGAGGAAAGTGACCGTCTGCTTGACAGTATGCTTGACGAAGAAGAAAAGGAGCAGCTCACTGCCCTTCACCGCAAGGGTGAAGACCGAGAGGGGTACGACCCGGGCGTGGAGCAGGTGATGCGCTTCCTGCTTTGCGAGCTGGAGGACGAAAAGAAGATCTCCTGCTTTTGCGACGGCAAGGAGGAGATCCCCCTTTACGATTTTCAGGTGCTGTCCGAGAGAGTAAGAGTCTTTTGCCATTGCTGTAATGCCGAGACCTATCTGCCCCTGCGCAGCGAGGCGGATGCCGAGGACATCGTGAAGATCGATAAGCTGGAGCTGAAATAAAACGCAAGTCAAGGCGAAATGAATCCAAGCCGAGACAAACTGCAAACAGAGGCGAAATAAACGTCCAAAGAAAGAAGGAGCAAGCACGATGAAAAAGAAGATCACCGCCATCTCCCCGACCCTCTTTTACCTTCTGTCCTTTACCTGGGGAGCGCCCGTGACCCTTTTGGGTCTGCTGATGGCGGGCATCCTGCTGATCATGGGCAAAAAGCCGCAAAAGTGGGGATACTGCTACTATTTTGAGGCAGGGGAGCGCTGGGGCGGCACAGAGCTGGGCATCTTTTTCGTCAAGGACAAGGTGGACAGCCGCCACATCAAGGACCATGAGCATGGCCACGCCCTACAAAACTGTCTGTGGGGGCCGCTGATGATCCCCGTCATCTCTCTGCCCTCCTTTTTGCGCTATTGGTACCGCCGCATCATCGTAAAGCTGCGCCCCAAGACCAAGCTTCCTCCCTACGATGCCATCTGGTTTGAAGGGCAGGCCACCGACTGGGGCAGCACCTTTACCCGACGGCTGGAGGAGCAAAAAAAGCAAAACGGCAGGTAAAACGCAAATAAGTCAATAAACAAACCAAGCACCCCATTGGCTCTCAAAGAGAGCCAATGGGGTGCTTCTTATATAGAAAAGTCTGCCGATCCCACAAAAGACGGTGAGGATCAACACCCCTCCTTCAAGCCGTCACACCCGCAATGCGGTTTAAAAGCACCGTCACGTCGCTGATGGTCACCTTGCCGTCCTTGTTGATATCGGGCTGCCCGTAGGGAGAGAGGATGAGATCCGCCCCTGCGATGTAGTTTAAAAGCTTGGTCACGTCACCGATGGTCACCGAGCCGTTTCCGTCAAGATCCATGGGGTCGCCCTTTTGAAGAGTGAGGGTGGCTCCTTTCATAAGAAGGGTGTACACCCTGCCCTCACCGTCCTTCAGCTCCAGCTCAAAGAGAAGATCGGTGCTTTCAAAATCGGCATCCTCCGCCACCGAAACGGTGAGATAAAGAACGGTGCCTTTTAGCATCTGCTCTGAGGAGCATACGAAGGCGCCCAATCCCTTTTCCTTGTCAAAATGGGCGATCACGCTGTTTTCTACAGCAAATTCTGCCGACTCTACCTTCAAAAGAGCAGGATCACAGCTCACCCTCAGTGAGCCGGACTTCACGGGCAGCTCCTCTCCAAGCACCAAGGCAAGGGACAGTTGCTCACCCGCCCTCACGCTTCCCCCTTCAAGGGTGGCAATGCCGTCATAGACCAAAACACTGCCTGCAAGATCGGGCGAAAGGGTCTCTCCCCCGCCGTCCTTCAGCTTCAGTATGCCGCCAACGGGAAGCGCTCCCGAAGGGCAGTCCTCCGTCACCCGAAAGGTAACGGTGAAAATACTTCCTTCAAGAGGCCTCTCCTCCGAGCAGACGAAGGCACCCAAGCCCTTTTGAAGATCGAAGCTCTCAAGAAGCGCCCCCTCGATCTGCCACTCTGCCGAAAGCAGGCAGAGGGCAGAGGGATCGTAGTCTAACGACAAGCTCCCCGATCGGGCGTTTACCGCCCCGTCAACGGTCAGAAAAAGGGTCACGGTTTCTCCTCGCCCTGCCGCACCTCCTTCAAAATGCGCGCCCCGCTCTTGCGCATTTGCAGGAAGAACAAGAAAGGACAAAAGCAGAAGTTGCACGGTCAAAAGGAGCAAAAAAGCCGATCTTGCGACAAAAAACGCCCGTTTTTCGCTTTTTTTCAAAAATCCGTTCATCGGATCAGTCCTCCTTTTCTATTGCGGAAAGAATGCTCTTTGGGGGCAAGGGATACTCATAAGGGAAGCTGACGTGCATCAGCAGATAGACGGCATCGTCCTCGTCCGCATCCCCGTCACCGTCCATATCGAAGAAGCCGTCAAGAGGATAGTCCGCAGGGAAATTGACGTGCATCAGCAGGTAAACGGCATCATCCTCGTCCACGTCACCGTCACCGTCGGCATCGCCCTGCGCCCGCTCTTCGATGTACAAAGCAGTGAAGACCACATCGCCCTGCGGCATTTCAAGGGGCTTATCCCAGCCGCTGAAGGTGTAGCCCTCGGGTGTGGGCAGAGCGCCCTTATAGACGGGCGGTGTCTGACTGTCGGCAGGATAGCATTCGTCCACCGAGATCATCTGGCCCTGTTCATCAAGGAAGCGCCAGGTCACCGTGTAGCTCTTTGCCACCGCCTCAAATACGGCGTGGTAGGTCGCATCCTCCGTGGCGGCATAAAGACCCGTACCCCGATGGCTTTGCCAATAAAGGAAGCGGTAGGTGTAGATCTCGTCCTCCGCCTTTTGCGGCTGAGAAATCTGCGGGATCTCACCCTCCTTCACCTCTACCGCCTCGCCAAAGGGCGTGCCGTCCACCATAAAGGTCAGCTCATGGTAAGAGGGAACCTTCAAAGTAAAGAGCAGGGTGCTTCCGTCAAGGAAGGAAAGGGTGAGGGTGTGGCTTCCTTCGGAAAGGGCTTTCAGTCCCTTGCCGAGAAGCGTCAGGGTAAAGGAGGTGTCCTGCTCGGTGAGCAGATAGCCCTCACCCTCCTTAAGAAGGGTGCCGTCCTCAAGAGTGATGTCCAAAAGAGCGTTGCCGAAAGGCTTTACACCCTGAAGGGTCAGCTCCTCCTCTTTTTTCACGTCAAGGGTCGCCCGCTGCTCCATCAGAGCAAGCAGACCCTCGGCCTTCTCGCCCTCCTCCAAAACGCCCGTGAGCGCCTTGTAGGAAAGGGAGATGAGATTGTTTTTAGCCGTGTTCCCCTTTTCAAGGGCGGGATCGGCATGGGCAAAGACGGTGATCAGTCCCTCCTCGTTGGGGAAATAGTCCTTTGATAGCGGCAGCTCGAAATAAAGCACGGAGGAGCCGCTTGACTCCTGTACGGGATCGACCCGATAGGGAACGTGGAAGAAGTACGATCCCTGTCCGTCCTTTAAGATGGCAACGCCCTTTACCGTGGCTACCTGCGTTAAGGCGGTGGGGTCGATCGATGCCATCTGCTCTGCGGTAAAGTTGCCAAAGCGCCCAAGCAGATAGCCGCCGTTTGCCACCGTACCACCGTTTTTCACCCCGAGAAGCAGGGTGTTGGTCTTGCCTAAAAGCAGCTGCTTTGCCATGGGGATCACATCCGAATGGTCAAGGGACAGATCGTCAATGCGGAAGCATTCACCGCCCTTGCCGTCCTCAAAGAAGAGCATCGGTGTCGGGGTGGGCACATTTTCAAGCGAAAGCGTCAGCTCCCTTGCGTATCCGGGCAGCAGTCCTTCAAGGAGCATCTGCCCCTCCTCGTCCTCGTTGTGACCTTTTACGAAAAGGTCCCCTGCCACCGCACCGTCGTTTTTCACCGTCAGATGAAGCAGTCCTGCGGTGTAGTCCACCTCATAGCCTTCAAGGGCAAGCTCTGCCTTCAGCTCGTATTCCATGGTGGCAAGCTCCACAAGCGTCCCTTGAGCGGAGGAAAGCTCTGCCGTGATCAGCAGACGGTCTTCTGCCGTGTAGCAGGCATCAAAGGAGGAAATGTACGCACCGTCCCGCATTTGGTAGCAGGAAAGGAAGACAGGCTGTCCCCAGGCAGTTCCGCTGCGGAAGAGTCCGTAAAGCACCGAGCCCTCCGACTCTTTTCCCGTTTCGTCCTTGACGCTGTGGGCAGAGACATACAGCACTGCCGAGATCTTGCCCAAGGGATCGGACAAAATGCGGTACCTTCCTTCAGGCGCAAAGTCTTCGGGAAGAGGCATCCGCTCCTCTTGCGAGCTTCCCAGATAGCACAGTCCAAAGAAGGCATCCTCCTTGCTCTGATAGTGGTAGATAAAGGAGTCGTTTACCCAATCAACAGCGATCACGCTTCCCTTTTCGGGCTGATTTTGCGCCTCGGGTGCGCTTTGATCCTTTAAATCCAAGCGATACAGCACCCGATCCTCCCGGTCTGCCAAATCCCCGTTTTCATCCACAAGGTAGCAAAGAAGTCCGTCGTCGCTCACCGCAAGATCTGTCAAGGCAGAGAGTCCATCCTTCAAAAGCAAGGGCTTGCCGAAGACACCCTCTTTTGTCAGAGTGCTTGCATAAAGAGCGTTTGCCGCAGTCTTGAAGACCACCGATTCACCGGTTTCTTCGTTTACGTAGTTGTAAGGCGATACGCCGAACATATTGTTATCGGCATTTTCCGCCCAGATCACCGTCAGCTTGCCGTTTACCAGCGTCAAGGCGGGCAGATACTTGTACCGTCCCCCTTCGCTGACCGTGGTAAGGGCAGGCTGATCGGGGTCGGTGATGTCTGCAAGCTTGAGGGACAGATCGGAGGCGGCGGCGTAGCTGTCGTCAAACAGCTCTGCCGTCATGGTCTTCGTCTGCTGGGTAAACAGCAGGTATACCCTGTCGCCCACCTGATAAAGCCCGTAGGAGCCGTCGTTTTTCTTGCTGTCCCCATCAACGAGCCTCTGAGCGCTCCA
This sequence comes from Clostridia bacterium, assembly GCA_017935195.1. GTDB lineage: Bacteria > Bacillota > Clostridia > Oscillospirales > CAG-272 > UBA11512. Next base: position 6,791 of record JAGBIB010000082.1, on the reverse strand, counting down.
TTCACCATTCTCCCATTTTTCAATGGCAAGCTTGCGGTAGTTGAAGTCGTCGTAGCCGTCAAGCGCGGAGGCGTTGACGTATTCCACACGGTAAAGGCTGTCGCCCACCGTGACCAATCTGACGTCGCCTTCACCGTAGTCCAAATTCTCGCTTGAATAGCTATTTGCAAGATAGAGGCTTGCCTGCATATCGGCAAGGGAGGAGACGCTTGCCGTCTTCTCCTCCTTTGGCAGGATGGTGATGGTGCCGTCCTGCCCCTTTTTCGGGAAGAGCTTTAAATCCTTTTTATACCAAAGCACCTTCATGTAAACCCCGAATTCACCGTTAAGCGTCCAGCTCTCCACGCCGCGCTCGGGATAGAATTCCAGAATGAAGACGGTGCCCACCTTGCCGTAAACACCGATGGATGCCACACTGCATCCGGCACCCGCCCTCATGGACATCTCAGCGGAAAGGGTCAGCTTCACTTCCTCAAAGGAGACCTTGCCCTCCTCGTCAAATTTCAGCTTCACGTCCACCTCGCCGCCGACCTTCACCTCTACCTCCACAACGATGGGGATAACCCATACCACAAACTGGCTGTTGTGCTTGAAGGTGTAGGACACCGAGCCCTTGATCTCGCTCTTCTGCGGCTTGATGCCTCCGGTGGCACGGTCATACTTGAAGACCATGCTGCCGTCCAGATCGATCTCAAAGGAGTGGCTGTTTTCCACGTAGGGCTCGCCCTTGATGGCCTCAATGTAGGCGCAGTCCAGCTTCTTCAAGGCTTCCATGTTCTTGCATTCCTTCTTGGCGGTGCGATAATGGCTTTGCACGATCAAAAATGCCTTTGCCGCCACACGGGCGCGCCCCGTCTTCAGCTTCAGCTTGCTCGCAAGAGCGCCATCAAGACCGTTGACCGCACCGTAGAAGGTGGTCACCTCGTTTTCGTACTCACCCTCGTATACGTAGCAACGGTAGAAATAGTAGTTGCTTTCCTCGGTGCCTCGGGCAAAGCGCACATTGTAAGTAAGGAAATGATCCTTTTTATTTTCGTCGGTGTACTTTAAGGTGTAGGTGAAGAAATAGGTGTTATCGTTGTGGGCGTTGTGGTTGTCCTCATACCCCTTTTCGTAGGACTTGTAGCTTTTCAGCTTGGAATTCTTCTTTTCCCAGCTCTTTTTGCCCGTCAGGGTCATATTCACGGTATCGTCCTCTACCGTAACGCCAAGCTTCACGTTCTTGCCCAGCTTCACCTCCATGCCGTCTTCACCAAACAGCTTGGTGAAGACCTCGCCTGCGGCGGAAAGATCCATTTCCAGATCGCCCGCATCCAGATCCACGTCGTCCTCAGTGACGATGAAGTCAAAAACGTGTACGTTTAACAGAGTGATACACTCTATCTCCTGTCCATCCTCCGAAAAGGCGGTCAGGCGCGCCTCGATGGCGACCTCGGGCAAAAGCAAGGAGATGTCCATATCGTAAACGATGCCGCAGGCACCGCCCTGCTCCTCCTTGAAGGAGACAAGCGTCCCCACCTGCTTGCCGTTTTGATAAAGACCGCCCACCGTGCTGCCGTCTGCCCTCAAAAAGCTCCAGCCCTTGTCGGCAAAGCCACTCACCGTAAGGGAAATCTGCTCGTCCACGTGACTTGTCAGCGGCTGACCGTCCACACCGTATAACTGATTGCCCTCCTCGTCAAAAAGGAAGGTGTCGTAGCCATACTGCGCCTTGTTGATCTGCGCACGCTCGGTGTTGATGTCGGTCTGTCCGCAGCTGACACCCTGAATGCAGGGGATCTTGGTCAGCGTCACATAGGTGATGCGCATATCGGCATCGGGATAGAATGCGTTGTTGGTATAGGCGAAATATTCGCCCAAATCGTCCTCCACCCTGAAGGTGTACGGACGGGTGTAGTCGATGGCAAAGCCCACACCCTCGGAACCGAACAGATCGTAGAAGATGGCAATGCCGTCCTCGGATGTGCTCACCCGCTCGGTGTTGCCCCTGTAGTCGGTCAGGGTCACGTGGGTGTTGCCCATGCGCACGCCCTCGGCATCCGCCACCACCACGGCATAGTAGCCGTTTCCTCTGCGGCGCTCCTCCAGAGTCAGCCGCTCGGTTAAGAACAGGCGGTAGCTATCTTCATACCGTGACCAGCCGTACTCGCCTTCCTCACCATCCAAATAGTAGCCCTCGGAGTAGCCGATCACGGTGCGGGGATCGAAATCCTCGCCCTCGCCGCCGCCAACGAAGGTGGTGAAGGCATTTTCCATCACCGCCGCAGGGGCGTAAACGTGATCAAAGAAGATGGTGTCCAGCGATGAGCAGCCGTAAAATGCCTCAAGACCCACCGTGTGCACATAGGAGGCGATGCGCACGCCCTCTAACTTCTTTGCATCCTTGAAGGCCATGGAGGCGATCACCGAAACGGTGGCGGGCAGAGTGTAGCTGCGGTCTGCCTTTGCGGCAGGATATTTGATCAGCTTTTGCTGATCCTTGTCAAGAAGTACCCCCTTTTTGGAGCTGTAATAGGGGTTTTCCCCCTCCACGTTCACCGCGGTCAGATGGGCGCAGTCGGCAAAGACGGTGTATTCACCCTCGCCGCGGATCAGTCCAAGGGAGGTAACCCTCTCACCGATGGTGACCGTCTGGATCTGCGCACCCGCAAAGGCGTAGTCGCCCACCTTCATCGAAACGGCAGGATCCAACACCACGTGGTCAAGATAGACCGCATCGGCAAAGGCGTAGCTCTCGATCGCACTCACCTTGATCTCGGTGGGAAGAGCGAACGTCGTCTCAAACACCTTGCCCGTCTGCGCGGAGGATGCGGCGGTGGTCTTGTGGGTGGGATAAAGCTCCAGACGGTAGCTGCCGTCCGAAAGCTTCTTATAGAGCACCTTGTCAACGCTCTTGTAGTGAGGGTTTTCGCTATGCACGGTGATGCCCTCAAGACGGGTGCCGCCAAAGGCCTCAAAGCCGATATGCTCAAGAGATCTGTTGAGCGAAACGGAGGTCAGCGCAGGGCAGTCGTAGAATGCCTGATCACCGATAGACACGATGAAGTCGGAATAAAGGTTGACAAACTGCAGGGAGGAGCAACCCATAAACGCCTGCGCACCAATGCTCTGCGCATACTCTTCGTCGCTCTCCTGCGCCTTATTGATCGCAGAAACGATCTTCTGAATGATCTTCTGATAGCGGTCGGCGTTGGGATCAACCTCAATAGATTGATTCTTTTTGCCGAATGCAACGTTTATAAGAGCGGATGCCTCAAAGAAGGCGTTGTTGTCAATGCGTCTGACCCGCTCAAGGGAGATCCATTTTAGCGAATTGTTGTAGGCAAAGGCGTAGGGGCCGATATAGACGATGTGCTCGGGCAGCTCGTAGCCCGAAAGATCCGCCTTGGCGGGAGCATCGATCACAGCCACCGCCACGGGTCTTCCCTGCCCGTCGGTAAGACCGTCAAAGAGCTCGTAAAGCACGCCGTAGCCGTCCGCCGCAAGGGCAGGGTTGCCGCCGCTGACGGTGTAGCCGGTCAGGGAGGAAAGCGCCTTGTTGATGCCAAAGAGGGGATTGCCCGCGGCGACGTCGGCAAGAGCGGTCAGCCCCGCACCGATATGAATGCTCTTCACGCCGCTACAGCCGTCAAGGATCATCTCCCCCACCGTAGTCACGCTGTCGGGAATGGACAGGGCGGCAAGCCGCGAGCAGCCCGAGAAGGCGTAGGCACCGATCTTTTCAAGATTTTCGGGGAGGATGACCGCCACAAGCGAGGAGCAATCTTCAAAGGAATAAGTTCCGATGGATTCAAGAGCAGAGGGAAGGATCAGCTCTCCCTCCAGCTCCCCACAGCCGGCAAAGGCATAGTCACCAATCAAATACACCTCGTCCGGCAGAATGACCTTGGTCAGATATGCACATCCCTCAAAGGCGTGGGCGGGAATAACGGTGGCAGCGGTTAAATATACCTCTCTCATGGATGGAGGGAGCGCCTCCCCGTTGGTCTTATAGGAGTCCCCACCGAAGAAATATCCCACGTATCCCGCTCTGTCCTCAAGACCACCGCCAAGGAAAGGAACCGTCAGCTTTTCCATACGCTCACAAAGGGAGATCATACCCTTTTCAATTTGCAGATCCGACCCTTCGATCACGATCTCAGAAAGGCTTGAGCAGTTATAAAACGCCTCCCTTTCGATATACTTGACGGTATCGGGAACGGTGATCTTTTGGACCACATCCGAATTGAAGAAAACTTTACTGTAGATCATGGTCACGGGACGTCCCGAGAAAAGCTCGGGAATCACCGCCTCGGCGTCGGTGGGCACGTACTCACCCACGAAGAACTCGCTGCGATCGTCGCTCATCTCAAAGAGAATGGTGCCCGCAGGCCGGCAGTGAATGTGCTCTTTTGTGGTGAGTCCGCCGTCCCAGTCGGTCGCCTTTTGCACGAAGCGCCAAGCGTTCCACTCGTCGGGATAGTAGATACCGTCCGAAGCAAGGGCAGTGCCGGCAAAGGCTTGGCTGCCGATGCTATAAATGGCAGTTCCTTCAAAGATGACTTTGGAAAGACCCGTGCAACCGCTAAATGCATTGGCTCCGATACCGGTCACGCTATCAGGAATAAAGATGCTCGTCAAACCCGAACAACCATAGAACGCAGAAGCTCCAATACTAATCACGCTTTCAGGAATAATAATACGCGTAAGAAGGTTGCAGCCTTTGAATGCTTCACCGGCAATACACCGCGTACCGTTCTCAATCGTATATTCATCGCTCTTGTCAGGTTTCACGCCAATCAGGTATTTTCTAATATGCAAAACGCCATTTTCCCAGTTCGATGCATCATTATAATAAGCCGTATCATAAAACACCTCTTCTCCAATGCTCGTTATGCCATCGCCAACGGTGACGTGCGCTAAAGAAGGGCAGTTCTTGAATGCTTCAGCTCCAATACTCATAACACTATCGGGAATAACTATGCCGGTCAGATTAATGCAATTATAAAATGCTCGTTCTCCAATGCTGGTTACACCATCAGGCACAACAAGATCAGTAAGCAATTCGCCGTTTATGTATAGATTCTCTGCATAACTCAAAGGATTCGCCAAAGGATTACTAAAACGAATACCACACCACGCCGCAAGATCTGTCGCATACACTCCGGTAAGGTGCGAACAATCCAAGAATGCGTTGGCACCAACGCTTTTCAAGCCATTACCAATAGTAATACTGGTCAATTCTCTACAATCACAGAACGCATTGGCTCCGATTTTTGTCACACTATCAGGAAGAATGATGCTCGCAAGACTCCAACAAGAATAAAATGCATATGCACCTATACTCGTCGCACTGTCAGGGATCTCAATACTTTTAAGATCGTAACATTCGTAAAATGCATTATCCCCAATGCTTATCAAGCAATCGGGGAGCTTGATAGTCGTAATATAGTCGCAATTATAAAATGCATAAGATCCAATATGCGTTCCTCCGGTAACCACTACGGTTCTCAACTCATAAGGAACATAACCCTCACGATAGTTGCTTGCTCCGAAAATATAGCCCAAATGGGTGTTTGTTGTGCCATCTTTTGTAGCCCCCACAAAGGGCAACGTGATACTTTCAAGAGAACATCCTGAGAAGGCTCCCTTTCCAATGCTTATCACACTGCTGGGAATGACGATATTCGTTAAATCATAGCAACTAGAAAATGCATATTCTCCAATGCTTTTCACTCCATTGCAAAGGGTAACGCTCGTTAAACCATCACAGTCATAGAATGCATACTCTCCGATGCTTGTCACACTACCGGGAATAACAATGCTTGTTAAATCAGAGCAACTACCGAATGCATACTCTCCGATGCTCTTTACACCCTCGCAAATGGCAACACTCATACCATCACAATCATAAAACGCATACTCTCCGATGCTTGTCACGCTACCGGGAATGGTAATACTTATTAAACCATAGCAATGGTAGAATGCATAATCACCAATACTTGTCACGCTATCGGGAATGGTAATGTTCGTTAAATCATAACAACCATAGAACACATTATTCCCAATATTTGATCCTCCGGTTATAACTACCGTTTTTAATGAAGACGGCACATATGAACCATTATCATAGTAAGACGATGCCCCGAAAATATAGCCGAAATGGGTATTTTCCGTTCCGTCCTTATCAGCTCCTACAAACGGAATAGTAATGCTTTTCAATTGTGTGCAATACCTGAACGCCGAATCCCCAATATTGGTCACACTGTTGGGAACGGTAATACTCGTTAATCTCGTACAATTATAGAACGCACCCGCTTCAATACTTGTCACGCTATCGGGAATAAAGACGCTCGTCAAACCCGAACAACTATGGAACGCAGAATTTCCTATGCTTGTTACCTTATCTCCTGACGGACTGATTGAAGGAATTACAATATCTGTATCAGCGCAGGTTCCAATGCCGCTTACATAACAAGTTCCATTTCCATAAGAACTAAATTCCAAGCCAACCGATGCACTTTCATCATTGGATCGTACACCCGGTTCAAACTCAATGACAGACTGCACCGTATAGAGGCAAAGCTCGTCTGTGTTTTCTTCGGCAAGAGACGTTATCGTACCGTCACTACTTATCGTTCCATCGGTACAATATACTATATAGCTACCGGCATACAAGTCCCAAGACATTCCTTTACTAATTGCTTCCCACTTGGTCGTAGTGCCTGCAAATTGGATGTTCACAAGACTACTGCAATAGAAGAACGCATGCTCCCCGATGCTCGTCACACTATCTGGAATTGTGATACTTG
>JAGBIB010000081.1 GCA_017935195.1 Clostridia bacterium | reverse complement strand
CGCAGGTCTCCATCAAGATGGCAAAGGAGCAGAATCTGTCGCTCAATGCCGCCAAGATCTCGGGTGCCTGCGGCAGACTGATGTGCTGTCTGCGCTATGAATACGACACCTATCTCGAGGAGGGCAGACTGACACCCAAGGTGGACAGTCTGGTCAACACCCCCGACGGCATCGGTGTGGTGGTGGAGGCAAAGCCGCTGTTGGGTCTTGTCAAGGTCAGACCCCTTGAGGATGCGGCGGTGGCTCCAAAGGTCTATGCAAGAGAGGATCTGACCCCCATCAAGAAGGGGGATGAGAACTACGAAAGGGCCGTTGAGGAGAAGAGCCTGGACAAGGCCGCCAGAGCCGCGGGAACCACCAGAGCGGCCCTGAAGGCGGAAAAAACGGGCGGCGGCAAGGAAAAGAAGGAAGAAAAGCCCCAGCGCCCCGGCCGTCCCGCACCCCAGAGAGCGGCATCCTATACAGGTCAGGTAATGCCCGCCGCACTTGCCGAGAAGACCGAGCCTCTCCTTTCCCCGGAGGAGACGACCCACGCTCCCGAGGAGGGGGGCAGAGAGCAGTCCAAGAGAAACGGCAGAGGGGGCAGAAGCAGAAGAGGCGGCAGAGGCCGTCAGGGAGAGCAGAACAGAGGCGAGCGGAGCGAAAAGCCGGAGAACAAGGGTGAAAACAGAGGCGAGCGAAGCGAAAAGCCCAAAAACGAGGTGGAAAACAGAGGGGATAAGCCCAAAAACGAGGGTCGTGCCCCCCGCTATGAAAAGACCTCCAAAGCAGAGCGTGCCGAGGGCAGAGGCGAAAAGGTCGAAAAGTCCCCTCGCTATGAAAAGACCTCGGGCGGACAAAACAAAAACGGACAAAAGCCGCAGCGCCCCGCCAACCAAGAGCGCAAGGGGCAGGGCCCTAGGCCCGAGGGAAGACCCATAGGCGACAAGGGACAGGAAAAGCCGCTTGCAGCGCCTCAGGCGGAGCAGGGTGAAAAGAAGAAAAAGAACAATCATCGCCCCTTTAAACACTTTGGCAAAAAGAAGGACGAGTGAGCGTTCTTCACTTCGGGATGAACAAGAGGACGAAGAAAGTGGAAAAAGGCTTTTCCGTTCCCCGTCCTTTCTTGTTTTTTGACGGACTTTACGAATAACAGAATGAAAAGACGGATATGAAGAAGGAGAATAAGATATTTACGGTGCTTTTAAAGGGGTGCAAGGCGTTTTTTTGCCTTCTTTTGGCCTTTTTGATGCTTTGCTCCTGTGAAAACGGAGAAAAAAAGACGAGCGATGATCCAAAGCAAGACCACTCCTTTGAAGAGAGCGCTTCAGATGCATCGTCCTTAAAGGAGGAGAGCTTGTTGAGTACGCCCTCAAAAGAATCGGAGAAAGCGCCCTCTGATCCCTCCTCTCCTATGCCCTTGCCCACAGACGAGTCCCCGACCGAGACCTCCCCGACAAGCGAGCCCTCCGATGGCACGCCCTATCTGCAAATCGAGGGCGATCGGCAGGGTACCGTGGCGGTGTGGTGGTGGAACAAGGGTCATGCGGCAAAGGCAAACCGAAAAAAATATCTGGAGTTTCTTCAAAAAAACGGGGTCAACGAGATCTATATCTGCTGGCCCGACTTTAAAAGGGAGCATCTTGCCGACTTTGTGAAGGCGGCGGGGGAAAGGGGCATCGGGGTGTCTCTCCTTTCGGGGGACGCTTCTTGGATCGACCCTCAAAACGACGGTGCAGACAGGGTGATCGACGCCTTTTTGGCCTACCAGCAAGGTGCGCAGCAGGGCGAGCGATTGCTTTCTTTGCACATGGACGTGGAGCCTCACCAGCTTGCCGACTTTTGGAGCGATCAGCAGAATATTCTTGAAAAGTATGCCGATTTTGTTGAAAAAACGGCAAAAAAGGTGCGTGCGCAGGGCGAAAGGATTGAATGGGACATTCCCTTCTGGTTTGACGGATACACGGTCAGGGAGGAAACTCCCCTGCTTGAGCATCTGGCTGAAAATGCAGACACCCTCTGCCTGATGTCCTACAGAGACAGCGCTGAGGCGGTGCTGGAATGCTCGGAAAAGGAGCTGGAGATCGGTGCAAAATACGGCTGTCGGGTGGTCTGCGGTTTAGAGACCTACTCTGCCGAGGGGGATCACGTGTCCTTCATGGAGGAGGGCAAGGGCTATATGTACGGCCAATGCAAGACCCTTTATGGGATGCTTTCAAAGCGATGCGCCCCCGAAAAATTCGGCATCGCCATACACTATTTGGACACTTGGTTCAAGATGAAGGATTGAAGTGCAGGGGTAAGAGCCCTTCATGCCTTCCTTGTCAAAGAGAAAAAGCGGGATCTCAACTGCGTTTGGCAGAGGAGATCCCACTTTTTAATTTTTTAAATAGAAAGCTTGGGTGGGGCAGCGATTACCTTTCGGGCATGGTGTAGGTGGTGCCGTTTACCACCACGGTCGTTCTGTTAAAGAGGGTGCAGAATACCTCTGCCGCCACATCGGAAGTCAACTCCTGACCGATGTCCACCAAATAGCGGTTCGTGACCTCGTCATAGGTGTAGGTCAGCCCTTCGGGGATCTGCTCCGGCGCATAGTATGTGTTTGTGATCTTTTCGGCGCTGACCGTGGCGGATGTGCCCGAGGGCGAAATATAATAGTAGCAAAGCTCCTTTGAGAGGGTGACGGTGAGGGGTTTATCTGACCATTCGTCTTTGGACAGGATCATGCTGACGGTGGTGGCCGAGGGCAGATTCAGGACTTGTAAATTCGAGAAGGTCGAATACTTATATCCCGAAAGGGCGGAGGCGTTGGGCGCATTCAGTACCTCTGCCATGTTGGGCAGGCGCACACTGTATTCGCTTATCGTATCGGAGGTCAACAGAGTCACCTTCTTCAAGTTTTCACAGAGGGAAAGGTTGATTTCGCTACAGCCCGAAGGCAACACGATGGACTGCACGACCACGTTTCCAACGAAGGTCTTTTCCACAGAGCGCACCTTTTTGTTGTTGATGATCTCGGGGACCACGATGTGCTTTGCCGTCCCATTGTATCCCGTAATGACGATCCGTCCCTCTCGGTCTTCCCAAACGAAATCCTCTGCGGGCGTTTCCCTTTTTGTGCAGGAAGAGAGAGCCGAAACGATCAGGGCAAGGAGGGAAAACAGCGCCATCGTCTTAATGAATCCGGATTTTTTCATGATCATACTGTCCTTTCGTTGTTTTGTTCGATTTTAAAGCAGGGCGGCAAGCTCGCCCACGTCCTTAAAAATATAGGTGGGCTCCACGCCGGTTTCTTCAATATCCGCAACGGTTCCTTCGCCCGAGAGCACGAATGCACCGTCAATGCCGGCATTTAAGGCGCAGGCAACGTCGGTATAGAGGCGGTCGCCGATGAGCATCGCCTCTTCTTTTTTG
>JAGBIB010000080.1 GCA_017935195.1 Clostridia bacterium | reverse complement strand
CTTCCCCAGCGGGGAAGGGGGACCGCGTTAGCGGTGGATGAGGAGGTCGCCCTTTCAAGGGCTTTGCGTCTGTAAAAAAGCTTTGTTTCGTTGCAAAAGAATCCTTATGCCACAAAACAAAATCCGCGATACACCCGTGGCACGCGTCCTAATGGCGACCTCCTCATCCACCACCTTCGGTGGTCCCCCTTCTCCGCTGGAGAAGGCTATTCGTAAAACCGCAATTTTACGCCAATTCTCCGCGGAGGAAGGACATGATCTTCTTTTCCTCACGGGAGACTTTGACCTGGGAGAGTCCCAACATGTTGGCGACCTGCTGCTGAGTCATATCGCGGTAATAGCGCAAAAGGACTATCTTGCGCCACTCCATTGGCATTTTATTTATGGCTTGTCCGAGCGAGAGGCGGTCGGTGAGGTTTTCGAACTCGTCCGCCGACTCGCGGTCGGGGATGACCGAGTCGAGGGTCTTTGAATCCTCGCCGTACACGTTATCCGATAGCGAGTGGACGGGTGATACCGCGTCGATCGCGATAGCCGCCTCCTCGACGCTGACCCCTGCATATGCGGCAAGCTCCACGACGCCCGCTTCTCTGCCCTCCTCGGTCATGATCCTGTTTTTCTCGCGCATTATCGTGATCCCGGTCCTTTTGTATCCTCGGCTGACTCTGATAAGCCCGTCGTCGCGCAGATGCCGTCTTATCTCGCCGACGATGAGCGGCACCGCGTAGGTCGAAAATGCGGTCCCGCGCTCGATCTGGAAGCTGTTTATCGCCTTCAGCATCCCGATCATTCCGATCTGCATTAGATCCTCAAACTCCGTGCCTCTGTCACGGAATTTTAGCGCCAGACTTTTTACAAGCGCGGTGTTTTCTATGATCAAGGTCTCGGTCGCGCTCTCATCTCCGCTCTGCGCCTTGAGAATGAGGTCGCGGTTTCTCTGATATCTTTCGTCGTGCGCTTCTTCTGAATCAGTCGATAGTTCAACGTCTCGTGTGTTTTCGGTGTTCATAAGCCTTCCCCTTGCTTTTTTATCGGATGACCCGATTATGTATCTCTGCTTCTGAACACCTTGTAAAGCACTATCTTAGTTCCCTTTTCGGGCTTTGACGTGACCGATATCCTGTCCGTAAAGCTCTCCATCACGGTAAAGCCCATTCCGCTCCTCTCGCCTGCGGCATCTGTGGTGAAAAGAGGCTGTCTTGCCTCCTTTACATCCTCAATACCGCAGCCTCTGTCTCGTATTTCTATCTTTGCGACTCTGCCCTCGAGAAGTGAGACGGTGATATAAATAAGTCCGTCCTCATGCCTGTACGCATGGACGATGCAGTTTGTCACCGCCTCGCTGACCGCGCATTTTATATCCGCAAGCTCAATAGCGCTCGGGTCGAGCTGAGCGCAGAACGCCGCTACCGTTGCCCTTGCCATTCCCTCGTTTGCCGAGAGCGCGGGGAGCTTCAGCTGCATTTTATTTATCACTTTTCCCGAAAAAATACTTTTTTTCATTTTATTTTATCTCTCCCTTTTCCTTTGTTGATCCTTTACCGACCGACGCCTGCGCTCCGCTCTGCCTGTGACACGCGCTCCGCCTTTTGATCTCGCGAGAAGCATTCCTCCCTCGCATCGCTTCGTCTCTTATGCCTGAGCGTATGATCTTTATCACTCTTTCCATTCCCGCGAGGCTCAATATCCTCTCGGTCGCAGGGCTTGGATCAAGCACGCAGGTCTCTCCGCCTATGCTCTGCATAAGTGAATATCTTCCCATTATCAGCCCAAGCCCCGAGCTGTCCATAAAGTCCACCGCGGACATATCGATAATTAATTTTGCGGGATGCCTTGATCTTATCATATCGTCCATGCTTGTCCTGACGGCGCTCGCGCTGTGGTGATCTATCTCTCCTCTGAGCTTTATCTTCAATATCTGCCCGTCAAATTCGCTGTCAAACCCCGGCTTTCTGTCTCTTTTTGCACACATTTTTGTTTCCTTTCTTCACTCTCTTTTCTTTTATATGATTTTATCACTTCGCTCGCGCGATTTTTGTCACAGTATGGCGCCCGAAAAAATTATTATCGCCAACCTAATTTATATATCGAGATTGACATACGTATCTATTTATGGTAAAATAAATTATAACGCATATGAAAGGAGGACAATATGGTCTTTTCAAGCCTGATATTCGTCTTTGCTTTTTTCGGAGTTTGCCATATCTTGTATGCTTTCGCGCCCGGGATAAAATCAAAAAATATAGTTCTGCTCGTCTTTTCCATGATCTTCTACGCTTGGGGAGGCCCCGCGCTGCTTCTCTTGCTTATCGGAATGACGCTCGTGTGTTATTTAGGCGCACTGCTGATAGAAAAGATCCCCAAAAGAAGAGTCTTATGGCTTGTTTTAACGCTTGTAATATCACTCGGACTCTTAGCATTCTTTAAATATACGGGATTCTTCCTTTCAAACCTTCAGTCTCTCTTCGGCTTCCCGAAGGAGATACCGAGCATTACTCTCCCGATAGGTATATCCTTTTATACCTTCCAGCTTATCTCATACGTCATCGACGTTTACAGAAAAGAGGTTCCTGCACAGAGGAAATATTGGTTATTGCTCCTCTACGCGTCTCTCTTCCATCAATGCATCGCGGGTCCTATCATCAGATACAGAGACGTAAACGAAGAGATAGAAAACCGCCGCGCAAATCGCGAGGATATGTCGCGCGGAGTTATGCGCTTTGCCTGCGGTCTTGCAAAAAAAGCGGTCCTTGCCAACGGATGCGCGGCAATTGTCGCTAACCTCGTTGAAAAGGACGTAAACATTGCAACGGCATCAAGTATGTCGGTCCTGCTCGCCGCCGTCGCGTATATGCTTCAGATATACCTTGATTTCTCCGCCTATTCGGATATGGCGATCGGTATGGGACTTATGATAGGATTTCACTACAAGGAAAACTTCAACTACCCCTATATTGCAGATTCGGTCACCGATTTCTGGAGACGCTGGCATATATCTCTCTCAAGCTTTTTCCGCGATTACATATATATTCCGCTCGGAGGAAATCGCGTAAAGCTCCCAAGACATATTTTCAACCTTTTCGTCGTATGGTTCCTCACCGGACTCTGGCACGGCGCGTCCTGGAACTTCGTGCTTTGGGGTCTGTACTATTTCGTTTTCCTCATAATTGAGAAATTTGTTTTCAGATTCAAAAAAGACAGCCGCGGCATCGCCAAAATACTGCGAACTGTCTACACCCTTGTCATCGTCCTATTCGGATGGATGATCTTTTACTACACCGATCTTTCGATGCTTGTTAGCGCTATCCGCTCGCTGTTCTGTCTGAACGGAAACGCGTTTTCCGACATCGCATTCGAAACGCAGGCAAAGGGTAATCTATTCTTCCTTTGCATATCGATCATTGCCTGCACCCCCATCGCTCCCGCTCTGTCAAGGCTTTTTGAGCGCATCAGGGAAAAGTCGTCGGAAGAGAAAAAGGGTATTGCCAAGGTCTCCCTGTTCGTTTACGACGCCGTAACGGCGGTCATACCCGTGATCTTGGTGCTGGTATCTGTCCTCGCGCTTGTCGGCGACAGCTACAATCCGTTCCTTTATTTCAGATTCTGAGGAGGTGTGACTGTGAGATCAAATAAATTCTTTTCATTACTCAGAATCATACTTTTCGCGCTCGTTATTTTGTTCGGTTGCATCGTTGGATTCATTATTCCAGCCCGTCCAACCGTTTCGGACAGTGAGGGGCGAGTATTGACCGAATTTCCCGAGTTTACTCTCGAAAGCTTTTTGTCGGGAGAATATACCTCGAAGATCAATCTCTGGTATTCGGACACCTTCCCCGCGCGTGACACCCTGATGGACGGAAACACGTCGCTCAAGGGCATATACGGTATTAAGACCGAGGACTTCGGCGGCAAGGGGGATAAGGATGAAATCGACCTTGATGAGACATTTATCTGGGAGCCGCTTGAGAGCGAATCTTGGGATGAGTCCTTTACCTTCCCCGAGGACACAGAGGATCTGTTCGGTGACACCGAGAGTGGATCCGAGGACTCGTCGATGAAAGAGAGCGATGAGAGCGACACTGCCACGCGCGAAACCGAAACGAATGACGTCTCCTCGGGCTCATCTTTACCCACCGTGACCGAAACCGAGACAAAGCCTCAAAGCGAGACCGAGACCGAGCCGCCACAGCAGGAGGTCATCGACGGATACTACGTAAAGGGCGATTCGGCTTATCAGCTCTACTATTTTGATAAAGCCTACGTCGACCGCTATACGCGAACCGTTGTCACCGCCGCGCTCAAGCTCAACGGTATCGCCGAGGTGTACGACATAGTCGTGCCTACGTCCGCTTGCTTCTATCTCTCTGATGACGATATAGAAAGGCTCGGAGCGTCTGACGGAAACGACGCCATTGCCTATATTTATAAGGCTATCGGCTCGTATTCGGAGCAGCTCGTCGCGCAAGGACAGCTTAAAAATCCCGTAAAAACGCTTGATATTTATCCCTACCTCGCTTCCCATAAGGACGAGTACATCTTCTACCGCACCGACCACCATTGGACTGGGCTTGGCGCGTATTATACCAGCAGGATCTTCCTTGACACGGTCGGAAGACCTTACCCGAAGCTTGAAGCGTATAAAACTCACCGCATCGACGGATTCCTCGGAACACTCTATAAGCACACCCAGAATATTAATCTCAAAAACAATCCCGACACCGTGTTCGCCTACGAGTCGCCGACCGTCAAAAAGCTTACCGTATTGGACAGACATACGGGAGAGTATATAGAGGACGTTCTTATCAACCCGAACGTGACCTCGAGCAACAAATATCTTTGCTTCTCGTCGGGCGACCGCCCCTACTACGAGATACATAACGAAAGCATAAACGACGGCTCAGCTATCCTCGTTATCAGAGAATCATACGGAAACGCTTTCCTGCCTATGATAGCTGATTCATACGAGTACGTCTACGCCATCGATTACAGATTCTGGGACGAGGACCTCGTCTCACTGGTCAAGGAGAAGAACATCACCACGGTTCTCTTCCTCAACAATCTTGCCGCTACCGTAACGAACTACAATATCTGGACTATGGAGCGTTGCATAAACTGATAAATAAAAAATCCCCATCGGCAAATGGGTGATGTCCTTATCGGAGAAATTTTATAAGGAGTATGGGCATAGCCCTGTGCATTTGTTAAACAAATGCGAAACTTGCAATAAAAACAGGAGAGAGAGTAACGCGGTTACAAAATTCCGTGAAGCTCTCTCTCTTTTCTGCTTTTTTAGTGATATTCTTTGCTTTCGCAAAGAGTGATATTATTGCTACCGCAATAGTGATATTGAAGCCTTGCGGCTTCAGTGATATTCTATTCGCCCTGAAACTCGCGAAGCGAATACCACTCGGCATATGCCGAATATAACTGCGTCAGCAATATCACTCGCCGGGAGGCGAATAGAACTGGCGTGATACTCCGTTAAGAGTATCACGCCAATGCCGCCGAGATCTTTTTGGTTGTTAATGCGTTTTTTAGCAAAGAGCGATGGACAGGGCAAGAGCGCCGTATCTGCTGATCTTCTCCTTAGAATAGATGCTTTCCATTTTCTCTGCAATCTCCAATCTCGAAAGATGGGGAAAACCCAGCTCTATAGGGCTATGATCCATCACCAGCGTGACAAAATCGGGATAGCGGTGTTTACCCGTCACCAGCACCTCCACGGTCTGCCCGTCGCTTTTTTTCTTGAAGAGAATGCGGTCAAGAGGGGCGATTCTTTTCCTTTTTTCATCGTAAAGGCGCATTTCCACCTTCTTTGAACCCTCCTTGACGGCTTCAAAATACTCATCATCCAGCGTCATTTCGTGAAGGGCCGGCTCCTTTACCTCGTCCTCCAGCACCAGCACGTTCATTTCCCCCGAGGTATAGGTGGAGGCATCCATAGCGATCAGACCCTTCCCAAAAAAGGGGGAGTAATCCCGCCAATTGCGGTTGTTGTCAAAGCCGGCACCGTAAGCACAGGGATGGTGTCCGCAAACGACGGTCTTATCGGGCATTGCATCGGGATACGCCTCCTCCCACCCCACGAAGCGCGCCCTTCTCCAATCGCCCGTTGGAGCGGTGCGCCAATTGGAGTCAAGAACAAAGCCCTGATCGGTAAGGCGAGCAGGTAGCCAGCCGTGGGTGAAAATATAGTTTTCGGTCTCGAAATAGTCTGCCGTGCCGTGAATAAAGGCAAGCACCCCTGCAAATGCTGTGCACTCAACGTCAATGGTGCCTCTGTGGTCAATGGCATCCTTCCCGTAAAAGGAGCGGATGGTCTTATCGGTGCCGTTATGCAGATCAGCGGGGCTGAGGTATCCTCTTGAAAAAGCCAGCTCGATCAGATCCTCGTGGTTGCCTCTGATCAGCACCTTGCGCTCAAGCGATCTGAAAAAGCGCAAGACCTGCAGGCTCTCCTCTCCTCTGTCAAAATGGTCGCCCAGACTGATGAGCAGATGCTCTTCATTATTTTTATCGTACCCTGCCTCCCTCAGCTTTTGCATCAGTAGGGTGTAGTGACCGTGAACGTCTGTTACTACAAACAGCTTCTTTTTCATTCTTCGCCTCCTCTCTGTATTTCTCCTCTCATAGTACCCTCTTTTTTGATAATTGTCAATAGGGGCAAAAGAAATTCGAGGGTGCGATGCACCCTCGAAAGGTCTTTTTATTCAACAACAACCGTACCGTCGTCCTTCACGGTGATGCTCATACCGTCCTTCACGTAGTCAAGGAAGTCCTTGCCGAGACAGTCGATAACGGGCATGGACACCTCGTCAAGCCAAACGCTGGCAAGAACCGATCCTGCCGCGGCAAGGGAGTCGATATGCTCGGAAAAAAGCAGGCAGGCGGGCTGTCTCTTCATGGCGCAAGCGCAATACAGCACCAAGCCGCCGGTGGTGGAGCCGATGGTCATGGGCAGGCAGAGCGCCTTGCCCACCATCTCCTTGCCGTAAAGATCGGGGTTGTTCTGGTCGCCGCAGGTGGCTTTCTTATCGCCGAACTGCAGAGCCTTCTGGAAGGATGCCAGGGTATTTAAGCCGCCGTGGGAAACCAGTGCAGGAGCGGTGACGGTGCCGGGGGCAACGACTCTTCCTTTGAATTCTTTCATGCCTTCTTCCCTCCTTCGGTGATCTTATAAAGGATCTCTTCCTCGGTGTAGTATCTGGACGTGGTGTAGGTGCGCAGCTTGTTGGAGCAGGTGATCACCGGCATCTTGGCGCACAGAGGATTGTTCATATACATCAGGGGGCAGATGGAGGATAAGATCACGCCGGTCTTTTCAAGTCTTGCGGCGTATTCGGTCTTTTCAAACTCTGCTTTTACAGCAGGGGGAGTGGTAAAGACGGTGGGAATCAGCACCTTCTTGTTGCCCGATGCCTCAAGGCCTTTTTCTACCTTTTCAGTCCAGTCGATGAGCTGCTTCATGCTGAGATGCGGACATCCCACAAAGCAAAGCTTTGGTGCGGCATCGGGGTTTTTCCAGATCACGGGATAATTTGCCTGCACTCTTTCAAGCTCGGCATCGTCGATCACGTAGACCTTGGCGTTTTCTTTAATAAGCGCTCTTCCCTGCTCCTTTGCCTCGGGGGTCAGGTTTTCGATATGGTAAAGACCCACCGCACCGTTTGAAGCAGTTGCGGCACCGAAATCCTTTAAGTAAGCGCACGCTTCATCGGTCAGCTCCTCTCCAAGCCAGGCGTCAAGCCCCTCGATAAAGGGCACGTCCTCCATCACCTTCATACCGATAGCAGAGCCGAGAAGCTGTGCCTCGGGCTTCTTGGTGGTGTTCACCTTAACGATCCAGCTCGCCCTGCGGCCTTCGTCGGTCAGCAGTCCGAAATGGGGCACGTAGCCTGCAATGGAGCCCATAATGTCCATAATGCCCGAGTTTCTGTTGCAACGGGCACCCAGCACCGAGTTGGCGTAAACCACCGCAGAGGATTCTGCCCAGGACAGCACGTCGCCCTTGCCCGGCTTGTTGCCCACCTCATCAAGATAGCAGGCGCAGGTGAAGGCGTTTTCGTCCATCAGACCAAGCTGCTTTAACTGTTGCTCATAGCTTTCCTGGGTGGAATACATAAAGTTCTTAAAGATGAATTTCTGCAGGAAATTTGCAGGAACCTTGGGGTCAAGAGGACGGGGGTCGACCGAGAACTGCTGCTCGGAGATGGCACCCGCATCAATGAGCTTCTGCATCAGCTCAAAAACGGGGGTCATCATCTTTAACCCGAAGGAGGTGACCAGATGATTATATTTGGAGGTAACGGGCACCAGCTTGTCGGCTTCAAAGGTATCGCCGTACATCACCAGCGTTTTCATCACCTTCGCCTTGACTTCGCCCTCGCTGCCATCCAAAATGGCTTGCTGTTCTTTGGTTAAGATCATACTGTTTCCCCTTTCTTAAATCTTCATTGCCACGTCCCAAGCGCCCCAGATCACGGTGCGCAGGTTTCCGACCTTCTGCGCATCACCGATGATATGCACGTGCTTGCTCTTTTCAATAAGAGGTGCGGGACGGTAGCCTGTGGACAGAATCACGGTGTCGGCTTTGATTTCAAAGGTCTTGCCCTCCTTGTCGGCAACGGTCACACCCTCGTCGGTGATCTCGCGAAGCGCCGTTTCAAGATGGACGGGCACCTTGTTTGCCTTGAAAAAGTCACGCAGGAAGCTGGTGTTGGCAAGGCAGATACCCTTGGTGGTGATCAGATCGTCCTGCATCTCCACGATGGTAGGCTCCTTGCCCTGCAGATAGAGGTCGTAGGCGATCTCGCAACCGGTCAGGCCTCCGCCAACGATGACCACCTTCTTTCCTGCCTTACTGTTATCCAGCAGGTAGTCGATCGCCTCCACGCTCTTTTCCACCCCCTTCACGGGAATGCGGTTTGCCTTTGCCCCCGTTGCCACGATGATCTCGTCGGCATCAAGGGTCTTTACGTCGGTAATCTCGGTGTTCAGCTTCACGTCAATAGGGTATTTGGTCAGCTCACGTCTGTACCAGGCGATGAGCGCTCTGTCCTTTTCCTTAAAGGAGGGAGCAGCTGCCGCGATGAACACGCCGCCAAGCTGTCCGCTCTTTTCATAAAGGGTGACGGTATGTCCTCTCTTTGCGCAAAGGATGGCAGCCTCCATACCGCCGATGCCGCCGCCGATGACGGCGACCTTCTTTTTGGTCTTGGCAGGCTCTACCTTGTATTTAGACGATTGCATGGTCTCGGGGTTGATGGCACAACGGGCAAGACCCATGGTGTCGGTCAGCGACTGGGTGTTGGCGTGACCCTTGGAGGAGGAGAAATTGAAGCAGCCGCTGTGACAGCAGATGCAGGGGCGGATGTCCTCCAAGCGATCCTCGATCATCTTGGTGATCCAAGCGGGGTCTGCAAGGAACTGACGGGCAACGCCCATGGCGTCAATGCGACCCTCGGCAATGGCCTTGGCTCCCACCTCAGGCTCCATTCTGCCCGCGCATACCACGGGAATATCCACGAACTGCTTGATGTGGGCAACGTCCTCCAAATTGCAGTTCTGAGGCATATACATCGGGGGATGCGACCAGTACCAGCTATCATACGTACCGTTGTCGGCGTTGAGCATATCGTAGCCCGCATCCTGCAGGTACTTTGCCGCCTTCTCCGACTCTGCCATATTGCGTCCCACCTCAACGTAGTCTTCACCGGGCACGGCCCCCTCTCTGAAGCCCTTGACCTTGGATTCCACAGAATAGCGCAAGGATACGGGGAAATCGGCACCGCAACGCTCCTTGATGGCCTTCACGATCTCCACGGGGAAGCGGTAACGGTTTTCAAAGCTTCCGCCGTACTCGTCGGTGCGGTGGTTGGTCCACTCCATAGTGAACTGGTCCAGCAGATACCCCTCGTGCACCGCATGGATCTCCACACCGTCTACCCCTGCATCCTTGCAGAGCTTTGCCGTCTTGGCAAAGGCCTCGATGATCTCGTGGATCTGCTCCACAGTCAGCTCGGGAGTGGTGATTTCGGGATCCCAGCGGGAAGGCAGAGGACTGGGACTTGCCAGCTCGTGATTGGTATCGATAATAGGCTTGATGAGGGTTCTGGTCACCTTGTTTTTATGTAAGGGTGCCACCAGCTCGGTGATCGCCCAGGATCTGCCCATGCCTGCGGTAAGCTGGATAAAGAGCTTGGCGCCCGTCTTGTGGATCTCGTCCATAAAGACCTTCAGGTCTTCAAACATCTTTGGATTCTGCCACAGCCACTTGCCCCAGAAAGTATCGCGCAGGGGGGCAATGCCGGGGATGATGAGTCCCACGTTGTTGTTTGCCCGCTCAAGGAAGAACTTTGCCGCTTCCTTATCGAATTTACAGCCGGTCAACTCAAACCAACCGAACAGCGACGTTCCGCCCATGGGGCAGAGAACGATCCTGTTTTTGATCTCCACGTTGCCGATCTTCCAGGGCGTAAACAACGCCTCGTATCTGGGATCCGTCTTGTTCATAAGCCATTCTCCAATTCTTATTTTTCATATGGGAGGGAGTAATCCATCCCTACCCCTTTAGTATACCACTTTCTCGTTGATTTGTCAACAAGCTTTGCTCTGCCACCAAAAAGAGAGGAGCGCCCCTTTATACGTTAAGTCCCCTGCCCTGGCGGTCGATCTGACAGAGCAAATGCTCGTAAAATGCCTGCGCATAGCCCCCTGCCGCAGGTCTTTCATAAAGCTCTACGATCAAGTCTCTGCCGCATTCCGGATAGGAAAGGGGCAAAAGCACCACGTTTTGGTTATCAAGTCTTCCCCAAGAATAGGCAGGCCAAAAAGCAATACCCGTTCCCGTGCTGATGATGTTCTGCACGGCGGCAGGAGAGTCGGACTCAAAAAGGATCTTCGGAGAAAAGCCCGCAATTGAACAAAAGCGATTGCAAATCCCGCCGAAAAGTCGGGCACTACTGAGCATAACGAAGCCCTCGTCCTTCAAGTGCCTCAGGTCCACGCAGGCAAGGGATGCATAAGCGGAGCTTTTCGGAACAGCAAGATAGATCTCTTCCCTTTTCACAAAGCGCTTTGCATACTGCCTTTTTCCGTCCTTTTCCGCCTCCGAGGTGGTGATGAGCAGATCGCAATCGTATATCAGAGCGTTTTGCTCAAAGTCAAAAACCACGTCGGGATGCTCCTCCCGAAAGGAGACGATGGCATTGATCACAAAGCTTGAGGCGGCAAGGATGTTCAGCTTCACCGTTTTTTTCTGCTCTCCCTTCAGCAGGGCAAGCTCGGGACCGAGGGTATCAAGCTGTGGAAGCAACACCTCCAGCTTGTTTTTCAAATAGATACCGTATTCGGTAAGGGCGATATTTCGCCCGCGCTTCACCAAAAGGGGCACGTCAAGCTCCTCCTCAAGCGACCTGATCGCCTGTGTTAAGGCAGGCTGAGCCACGTTTAAAGCCTCTGCGGCTTTCGTTACGTGCTCAAGGCAGGCGACCTTATAAAAATATCTCAGCTTTTGAAGCTCCATAGCCTCTCCTTTTCATAATTTTTCATTATTGATTTTATAACAATTATATATTTTACATTTTCATTTGTCAAGAGTATAATAGCATTGTCACGAAAAATCGTGCACAAAAGAGACGGTGCACGCTTTTCTTCGCTGCACCGTCTCTTCTTCGTTCCAAAGGAAAGGGGTTTTATCGTATGAACGGAATTTTTGAATGTATTATGCTGATTTGCTTTGGTCTTTCCTGGCCCATCTCAGTCTATAAAAGCCTGACCTCCCGCTCCACAAAGGGCAAAAGTCTTGTTTTTATGCTTGCCATCATCATAGGGTATCTTGCCGGCATCCTTGGAAAGATCACCGGTGGACAGTTCAATTACGTGTTGGTGCTCTACTGCATCAATCTGACGGTGGTCTGCTTTGATCTTGCCCTCTATTTCGTCAACAAGCAAAACGAAAAACGAGCACTTCTGCATTGCCGTTGAGTTTTTAACAGGAACTTGCAAGCCGCACAAGAAAACTGTAGTTTACAGCGATCGCAAAGACAAAAAAGTCCTTTCTTTTCAAAAAATTCGCAAATTGCCCTTGAAATCTGCCAAAAATGTTGTATACTGTTTTCAGAACGAACGGAAGATGTACACTTTCACCGTTTGCCGACTACAGGGAGAAGGACGGAGATGCCGTCCGCCTTATCAACAGCATTATGAAAAATGAAACGACAAAAAAGGGACCGTCCCTTTTTCGCCCAAAGCTCCTTGACTCCTTCAAGGGATATAGCGGAAAGACGCTTCTATACGATCTGACGGCAGGTCTGATCGTTGCCGCCATTGCCCTGCCCCTATCCATCACCGCAGCCCTTGCCTCGGGTGTTTCTCCCGAAAGGGGCATCTATACAGCCGCTATATCCGGCTTTGTTGCCGCACTTTTGGGCGGTAGCCGCATAAATATCTCGGGACCCTCCATAGCCTTTGCCGCCCTTTCGGCAGGCATCGTTTCGGCAATCGGCATAGAGGGGCTGATGATCGCCACCATCTTGGCGGGCATCCTCCTCATTCTGATGGGTCTGTTCAAATGGGGCAGACTGATCCACCGTATCCCCCCTGCCCTCACTGCAGGCTTGACTGCAGGGCTTGCCCTGACCATCGCCATCGGGCAGATCAAGGACTTTTTCGGTCTGACCTTTGCCCCGGGAAGCCTGCCCGTCACCACCGTCGAAAGAATCTGCGCCCTTTTTCAAAACGCCGCCACCATTGATTGGCAGAATACGCTTGTGGGTGGGGTGTGTCTAATCCTGCTGATCCTACTTCCAAGAATCAACAAAAGAATTCCCGCGGCACCCATTGCCCTTGCAGCGGGTATGCTGATGGTGCTGGTGCCGGAGCTGCTTGAGAGTGCAGAGCTGATCGACGGCTTTAAGTTCACGGTAAACACCGTGGGAGATCTTTACGTCATTGAAGGAGGTCTGCCCGCCTTTTCTCTGCCCACCGTCAAGTGGACGTCCATCCCCGCATTGCTCCCCGCCGCGCTTGCCATTGCCCTGCTTTCGGGAACAAGATCGCTTTTTTGCTGCACGGTGTCCGACAATATGACAGACGATCCATCAAACCCCAACACCGAGCTGATCGCCCAGGGACTTGGGAACGTCCTGTCAGGGCTCTTTGGCGGCATTCCCGCCTGCGGATCGGTGGCAAAAACCGCCGCAAACGTGAAAAACGGCGGAAAAACGCCCGTCGCAGGGATAATACACGCTCTGATACTGCTCATCGTCCTTTGGGTGCTGATGCCCTACGCTGGCTATATCCCCCTGCCCGCCGTTTCCGCCATCCTCTTTGTGGCGGCGTACAAGCTTTGCGGACGGCGCAGACTGACAGCATTTTTCAAATCCGCCTCCAAAAGCGAGCTTGCCCTTTTCGCACTCACCCTCCTTTTCACCCTGCTTTTTGATCTGACCATCGCCCTGCTTGCAGGAGCGGCAGGTGCAACGGCGGTTCGGATCTTGGGGAAAAAGTCTACCCCAAACTAAACATTTCTTAATCTTAAATAGAAAACAAGCAGTTGACCAACATCCTTAGAATTGGTTACTGCTTGTTTTTTATAGATTCTTGTTCAACGTCATCGTAATGCACGTTCTATCTGTTCACATTAAGGCCACGGAAAAATTGATTTCTTAAAATCAATTCCAAAGAACTCCTTTGCTTCTTCCAAATTCATTACTACCCACTCACGAGACTTTCTTGCTTCAAGAGTCTCTGGCAGCTCTTTCATCAACCGGTCTGCTTCATAAGTCTGACCTGTGTTATATCTTAACTCATTGGTTTTTTTGGATATTGCAAATGACTTCGGGCTTGTTTTCCAGGCATTGATAATGCTTGTCTTCGCGTGTTTTCCGGTAACATGCTCACTGAAGTAATCTTCGAGTGACAGCCCCCTTATGTACTCAGGGACAGACTCCGCATAATACTCGCTTAATATATCAACTATGACTTTTGAAGAAACCGCCAAAATATCTGGTGCGCTTTCGGCTTCGTCACTCTTCATAGTTTCTATCAAATCTGGTACAAGCTCTAGCATTCTGCGAAGATACTCTCTATAGAAAGCAGTTCCTATCTTTTGCTGTACCATTCTTACTACATTGCTTTTCATAACCTCGGTATTTGTTAAGCCTGCTTCTACTCTGCAAATAACCGTACGCCTGGTTACTTCCGGTGCGACTGCTTTTACATCTTCATTAGCACTAATAACAACAGCAGAATAGGTAGTAAGATGCTCACTGATACCAAAATCATCATTTTTGATTGTCTCAATTGCGTGCTGACTAAATCGCGCTTGTGTCAAGTCATCAACAATAATCGGCGCGCCCTGTACCGTGCGTTTCAAAGTTTCTATACTGGACCTTGTAAAGTCTGGAGCAGATACTTTTGGCTTTTGACCAATCATCATTTTCAAAAGCGTTTCAAGGAAGCTTGTTTTGCCAGCTTTGCTTTGACCATATACCAATCCGAACACTGGATACGGCAACTTATTCTGGTCAAATCTCGCAGCCATGTCACGCATAGTTGCCATAAACGGTGAGCAGAAGAACCAGTTTGCAAACTCGAAATAACGATACTGCATCCCCTGGTAATCACCATGGAACTTACTGTAACCTTCCATGTACTTCAAGAAAAGTTCCACATCATTAGAAATTTCACTTGCCGATGGAGACAAATCAAGTTTATCACCATTAAGTGTTACCTTACGCTCATTGACATCAACATTAAGCTGAGGATATTCGCTGCGCAGTTCTCTTTCCTTGACAACTTCATCCGAGCGTGTTCTGCGAATTTTTGTTATCATATCAGGCACAATAACAATCCGCCCGGTTTTCTTTTCTCCCTTGGGGATCGTCGGTGCTAATTCCTTTGATAGTTTATGGGTATCCAAGATAAACTGCACATCATCCGAAACCTCGGTTGAAGGTTCAATAATTAGAGTCTTGCGAACCTTAACACTTTCTGAGATGGGTAACGCATCAATATTTTCAAAGGAATCTGCGCTAACGATAGCTTTTCTACTTATTTCATCGGTGCTCGATTCCTTTAATTCCTCAAAGCAATGCATATACCAATCATACGCGCCTTCATCGTCAATGCAGCTGATGTTTTCTCTCTGCTTGCCGCTAAAAGCGTTATATGACATATTAGCAGAACCCATAATGACACGTTTTCTTCCATCTGCAGCCTTTAAAAGATAGATTTTCTCGTGTGATAACTGTTGACGTGCAACATAAAGCCTAACGGTTTCATCGTCAATCCTGTCAAGCAATTTTTGTTTTCTGTCCCCTGCTTCGCTACGAATACGATCAAGAAGATTGCTTTGGTATGCCATAATGTCCTGCAAAGAATTCGACATCACCATTTCGTTACCAAAGATGAGTTCTACCTTTTGAAACATCTCCAGTACCGCATACATAAAGTTGATACCAGAGGAGAACGTAATTGCGTGAAGTTCATCGTAATCCTTAAAAAGCTCCCGCCAGGTCATTGCCTCTGCCGAAATGTAAGACAGTTTTACAACATCTAATTTGGGGCTGAGTGCTTCTTCGAACTCCAACATATCAAACATCGAAAGATTGTTTTCGTCTTTTTTGTACTTAGCCATTAGTTCCTCCTTTTAGGCATTGGCGGTATATTGCTTTTGAATGATATCCGCGTATTCCTGTAACTGTTCGACAATATTATCTGGGCCAAGCAGTTTAACCTTCTCACCAAACGAACAGCACCATCCGAAGAACAATGGGCTAACCTGCACATCAACGGTAAAACGTACTGTTTCTTCTCCGTCTGAGATGATTCTTGTCTTCTCTCCAAAAAGGTCAAATATCGCATCAATCAAAGTACGATGTGCTTCGATGGTTACTGCGGTAGTTTCACCGGAGAACATTCCGAACAAGGATTTTTTATAAGTCGCAATATCGAAATACATCTCTTCCGGCGGCATATCGGCAAGTTCATCTATTATCTCGACTCTGTCCATTCGGTCAATGCGGTAATTGGTCATCTTGTTATAGCGCTTATCGTAGATAACAAGGTAATAATGTCCATCATCAAAAACGGTAGCATAAGGGCTTACAACGTAATGATGCCCATCCCTGCGATACACTCTGTTGTGGTTATTATCGTAATCGAAATAAAGGAAAATAATCTTCTGTCTTTGGTGAATTGCGGTAACGATTTCGTTAACATTGTAGTATATTCCCTCATTCGAGCTTTTTGCAGTATTAAACTGAACAATATTCTTTTTCAGAACCAGTCCCTTCTGACTTCCTGCAAGCTGAGCAATCTTGTCTACAAGCTCGGCTGTCTTTTTATCGGTTATGAAACTTGCAGCCTGGACTGCATCTAAAAGGATGTGGACTTCAGGGTTGGAGAAACTTCTGTCCATTATGTAATACTGGTTGCTTCTGCCTCTGCGTGACATAATTTCATATCCGCATTCGTTCAGAAGTTTGATATCTTCATAAATCGTTGTTCTGTGTGCTTCAATACCACTCTCTAACAATTTGGCACGAAGTTCTTCAGTCCCCATTGGGTGATGCTCATCCGTTTCTCTCCGGAGAATGTCCCAAATTTTCAAAGGACGGATTCGATTATACTTTTCATTACTCTTCATATTGGCGCCCTTAACCCTTATTTAGTTATTAGCGATATTAAAATTATATCACAGAACACTACATTTGTAAAGCACGAGTTGTCGAATTTTCGCATCACCTTGTGAATGTGGTGTCGGTTTTTGCCGACTTTCAGAGTTCAATAGAGGCAACCAACGCTTAGATGGCTACCAATCATTATTTTTCTTTATTTCTTCGTATTTGCCTTTTATACCTTTTTCACCCCAACGCTTTACTCATTGTAACGCGGTGGGTGATGACGCATTTCGGAGGTTTTTGCAGTTTGTAGGGCGATACTTTATCGAGAGGCGGCGAGTTGAAAAAGGTGGGCGGGTTTATGTCTCTTTGAAGATTTACTTGTTATATTTTGAATTTTGGGTATAATATTTAACGATGCTATAAAAATTTTAGCGGTGCTATTTATTAGGTCTATGGATACTATGTGGTGTTTCAATGGGACAACAGATATAATAAAACCACAGAAGCGCTTTTGTAATTTATGATCGGAGGAACCAATTATGTCTATTGGTACAACAATAAAAAGACTGCGCAGAGAGCGCAGTATCACGCAAGAACAGCTTGCGGAATACTTAGGTATCAGCACGGGTGCAATTTCTCAATGGGAATGCGACCGAACTGCGCCCGATATTACACAACTACCTTTACTCGCAAATATTTTTGACGTCAGTGCAGACGAGCTTCTTGAGATAGGCGGCAAAAAGAAGGAGGAAGCAATTCAGGCTTTTTTGCGCGAATATGATGTGCTTTCTTACAAAGGTGATCTTTTATCAATATTCAATTTGACGAAAGAAACGTATGCAAAATATCCAAACGATCATCGTGTTATCGAAAAGTACATTTTGGAATTGTTCAATGATCCGAGCTGTCAAAGTGAGCCGTTGGGTGAAGAGGTTCACAAGGATGAGCTTTTTAAGCTTTGCGAATATCTTCTTGAGCACTGCACAACTCAAAAAATTCGTTATACTGCGATGGACGTCCTTGCTGTATTATACGTTAATGAGGGTAACATCAGCAAAGCAAAAGAAATATATGAGCAATTTCCCGAAAGCATATACGATACCGTTTCCGAGCTTTATGAGCAGATGTATTGCAGATGTGACAGAGAGAAGTATATCGAATATATCAAAAAGAATCTGCGTGATACTACTGAACACCTGATAAACAAGATCAGAAATTTCGGAACGTTTGCGGCAGCTACCATTGATGACAAGATCCGGGCGTACAAAAAATGCCTCTCACTTATTGATCTTATCTATGATGACGGCGACTATGGTTTCGCGTGCTATCACGTCGGACACATTAACTGCTTGATTGCGAAGCTATATTATGGGATAAATGATACCGAAAACGCAGTTTTGCATCTTGAAAAAGGTCTGCATTTCAGTAAAGCATACGATGAGTTGCCTAAAGAAATAACGCACACATCACTATTATTGCAAAATGATATTGAAGATCTATCCGAGGTAAACAATAGCACACAAATGAACCGCGTTGCATACGAGATCGAGGAATTCAAAATGTTATCCGCCGGCATTGCTTATGAGAAAGAATATTCAGAGATACTGAACAAGTACGCTGAATTTGCAAAAACAAACCAATAATTGCGAAACGTGGTTATTGATATTGGCAGTAACTTTATTTTGCTATATGCAATTTACAATAAAAAGGCCGCAGTTCTTACAGACTGCGGTCTTTCGCGGTTTAATGATCGTTTTATTACTCAAGGCACTCAGGTTGATCCATTTGCCGAAGAGATGGATTTAGTTAATTCTTTATCTTAGCGCGAAGCAGAGCTATTACCACGATTGCGGCAAGTAACACCACACCCGAAATGACGAATACAAGGTAGTCGTTGTTATTGTTTGGTTCTTTTACATTGCTTTCGGCATTATCTGTTTTGAGGTCGTCGGAGGGTTCCTTCGACTCCTCGCGGGAAGGCGCGGTATATTCGGGCCAAACGGGAGATTGGGATCCCGTTATCACTCTGAAATCCCGATAGGAAGTCGTCAGATCCTTCGTGCCGCAAGCATATATCTGCATTCCGTAAAGTGTTACGGTGCCGTCATCATTATAGCAGCTTTTGGGGATATCCAGCGAATTGAACGAAAGCGTTCCCGTTGTATTGCTGCCGTCGCCCTTTACGTCACCGCTGCCTTGGGATATAGTCACGCCCGAAAAATGTGAATTGAGCTTTACGTACTGATCTCCTATCAACAAGAGGATGCTTGTTTTACCGCCGTTCTGTATTGTGAAATCGTAATACAGTACTGACACTTCGGGATCGAAGCTCAATGGCTGAGGCAAGGTATATTTTCCGTCGGGCCACAGACCGTTATTATTAGAAAGCACCAAGGCATCGTCCTTTTGTTTTGCTATCATAGTGCTTTTATCGTAGCTCCAATCGGACGGATCCTTCGAGAGGATGGACTCCCCTGCTTGTATTGTACCGACTTCGGGAACGTATCCGCTCAACGCGGCGGACGCACCGACGAAAAAGATATCTTCGAAGCTTTGGAGATAAGTCGTGCTTTTTCCGTTCATATTTGTTTTCAAGGCGAAGCTACCGTCCGTCAAGGTCACGCTTTTCGATTCTCCCTTTTCTG
>JAGBIB010000079.1 GCA_017935195.1 Clostridia bacterium | reverse complement strand
TGAGGATTCTTAAGGAACTTTTCACGAAAAGTTCCTTAAACGGGGTTTGGGGCGGCGCCCCAAAGCTATACCTCGCCGAAGCTACGGGCGGCGTTCGGAGGCGATCTGACAAGATAAATAAGAAAAAATTTCAAAAACCTCTTGCAAAAGTTGAAAGAGTATTATATACTATGGGTAATGGGTGAGAATTGCCCAAAGGTCTGACCGGCAGGCAGACGCGCGACAAGCGCAATAAAAAACCGCCGGAGAGAGTGTGAATAAAATGGAAAAGAAGACACCGCTTTATGATCTGCACGTCGCTCTTGGCGGCAAGATCGTTCCCTTCGCAGGCTATCTTCTGCCCGTACAGTACGGCACGGGCGTGATCACCGAGCACATGACCGTGCGCACCAAGGCAGGACTTTTCGACGTTTCTCACATGGCTGAGATCGTTTTGGAGGGCCCCGACGCTCTGGCAAACGCCAATATGCTCACCACCGTCTTCGTTGAGGAGATGATCGACGGGCAGGTAAAATACTCGCCCATGTGCAACGAGCAGGGCGGTATCGTGGACGACCTGATGATCTACCGCCTGAAGGCAGACAAGTATCTCTTCGTCGTCAACGCCGCAAACCACGAAAAGGACTACGAATGGATGAAGGCCCACATCTTCGGTGACGTGACCTTAACCGACATTTCGGAGGATGTTGCCCAGATCGCTCTGCAGGGCCCCCTTTCCGAGCAGATCCTCGGCAAGCTGACCACCGCAGAATATATCCCCGAGAAGTACTATTCCTTCGTTGAAGAGGGCAAGATCACCCTGCAGGACGGCAGAAAGATCAGCGCCATCATTTCCAAGACCGGCTACACGGGCGAGGACGGCTACGAGCTTTACTGCTCCTCCGCCGATGCCGCAGACCTGTGGAACACCCTGCTTGAGGCAGGCAAGACCGAGGGTCTGATCCCCTGCGGACTGGGGGCCCGCGACACCCTGCGTATGGAGGCGGCAATGCCCCTTTACGGTCACGAGATGAACGACGAGATGACCCCCAAGGAATCGGGCATCGGATTCTTCGTGAAGATGGACAAGCCCGACTTCATCGGCAAGGCTGCCATCGAAGCAAAGGGTGCGCCCACCATCAAGAGAGTGGGTCTGGAAATTACCGGCAGAGGCATTGCAAGAGAGCATTGCGAGGTGTATGTGGGAGATGAGAAGATCGGCCACGTTTCCTCGGGTACCCACTGTCCCTTCCTTGGCAAGGCTGTTGCCATGGCATTCGTGCCCGTGGAGTACGCCACCGTTGGTCAGAAGGTGCAGGTTGACGTGAGAGGCAGAAGAATTGATGCCGAGGTCATCAAGCTTCCCTTCTACAAGAAGCCCGCTAAGGCTTGAGCACACCCCTTTATACCATTCGTTATCAAAAAATCCAAATCATAAATTATTATATTTCGGAGGATCGATATGAACAACCCCAAGAATCTGCTTTACACCAAGAGCCACGAGTGGCTGAAGAAGAACGAGGACGGCACCGCATATGTGGGTCTGACCGATTTCGCACAGTCGGAGTTGGGTGATCTGGTGTTCGTAAACCTGCCTGTTGAAGGTGACCCCGTGACCGCAGACGAGCCCTTTGCAGACGTAGAATCCGTAAAGGCTGTTTCCGATGTGAACTCCCCCGTTTCCGCTACCGTTGTAGCCGTAAACGACGAGGTTGCAGACGAGCCCGCAAAGATCAACGAGAGCCCCTATGAGGCATGGCTGATCCAGGTGGCCGACATTGAGGACACCGCTGAGCTGCTTTCCGCTGAGGAATACGAAGCATTCGTTGAAAATCAATAAGATACGATAGTACAGAACAGCGCCAACGGTTTTTCTTGGCGCTGTCCCTGTATAAAAGATGTATAAAAGAGGAAATTCGCCCGCTTTTTGGGCGGATCTTGTAAAGAAAGGAACGATTTTTATGGGAAGCTACGTCCCCTCGGGCATTTCCGAAAGACAGGAAATGCTCAAAAAGATCGGTGTGTCCTCTGTTGAGGAGTTATACGCCGCTGTCCCTTCCGAAATGCTGGTAGGCAGTCTTGACCTGCCCGAAGGGAAGTCCGAACTGGAGGTTTCTGCCCTGATGCAGGAGATCTCCGAGAAAAACAAGGTTTTTAAGACGGTTTTAAGAGGTGCGGGTGCCTACAAGCACTACATCCCCGCCGTTGTGAAGAGCGTAACGAGCAAGGAACAGCTGGTTACCGCCTACACCCCCTATCAGGCTGAGATCAGCCAGGGTATTCTGCAGAGCATCTTTGAATATCAGACCATGATCTGCGAGCTGACCGGTATGGATGTGTCCAACGCCTCGGTTTACGACGGTGCCACCGCCATGGCGGAGTCTGTTGCCATGTGCAAGGAGCGCAAGAAGACCAAGGCGTATATCTCCGCCACCGTCAACCCCCAGTATCTTGCTGTGGTAAAGACCTACTGCTCTGCTTCGGGAACCGACCTGACCGTCATCCCCGAAAAGGAGGGCAAAACCGATATGGAAGCGCTGAAGGTAGCCATGGGTGCCGACGCAGCCTGCTTCCTTTCCCAGCAGCCCAACTTCTACGGTGTGATGGAGGACTGCACCGCTTTAGCTGAGATCACCCACGCCGCAGGAGCAAAATACGTTCTCTGCGCAAACCCCATCTCCCTTGCCCTTTGCAAGACCCCCCGTGAATACGGTGCCGACGTGGCAGTGGGCGAGGGTCAGCCCCTTGGTATGCCTCTGTCCTTCGGTGGTCCTTACCTTGGCTTTATGGCAACCACCACCGCAATGCAGAGAAAGCTGCCCGGCAGAATCATCGGTGAAACGGTGGACGTGGAGGGCAAGCGGGGCTACGTGCTCACCCTGCAGGCAAGAGAACAGCACATCAGAAGAGAAAAGGCGTCCTCCAACATCTGCTCCAATCAGGCTCTTTGCGCCCTGACGGCAAGCGTCTACATGGCGGCAATGGGTAAAGACGGCATGAAGCAGGCGGCAAAGCTCTGCCTTTCCAAGGCGCACTATCTTGCAGAGCAGCTGACTGCCATTGAAGGTGTGGAGCTTGTTTATGACGCTCCCTATTTCCATGAGTTCGTCACCACCCTCCCCAAGCAAAACGAGGTGCTTTCCGCCCTTGAAAATGCGGGCATTCTCGGTGGTCTGCCCACCGAAAAGGGCGTTTTGTGGTGCGTGACCGAGGTCGTGACCAAGGCCGAGCTTGACAAAGCGGTAGCCATCGTGAAGGAGGTGCTTGCATGAAGCTGATATTCGAAAGAGGTTTTGAAGGACAGGCTCTCTGCCTGATGCCCGCCTGCGACGTGCCCGAATGCACCGTCGAGGGCTTTGAAAGAGAGCAGGAATTGCACCTGCCCCACCTTTCTGAAAACGAGCTTTCCCGCCACTACAGCGAGATCGCAAAAAGAGTGCACGGTGTCAACGACGGTTTTTACCCTCTTGGCTCCTGCACCATGAAATATAACCCCAAGATCAACGAGGAGGCGGCAGCACTCCCCGGCTTCACCGGCATCCACCCCCTGCAGGGCGACAAGAACACCCAGGGTTGCCTGGAGGTTCTTGACACCATCGAAAAGAGCCTTGCCGAGATCTCGGGTATGGACAACGTGACCCTTCAGCCTGCCGCAGGCGCACACGGTGAGTTTACCGGTCTGATGCTCATCAAGAGCTATCTGGAGGCAAAGGGCGAAACGGCAAGAAAGAAGATCATCGTGCCCGACTCGGCATACGGCACCAACCCTGCCTCTGCCGTGATGTGCGGCTTTGAGATCGTGAACATCCCCTCCGCACCCGACGGATGCGTGGATTTAGAGGCTTTAAGAGG
>JAGBIB010000078.1 GCA_017935195.1 Clostridia bacterium | reverse complement strand
GTATGAAATCTGAACGACTGGTAACGGAAAAGCAAAATGATAGGAAACGAATTTCTGCCGATCACGGCAAAGGAATGTGAGGAGCGCGGTTGGGATCGTCCCGACTTCGTATACGTAACGGGCGATGCCTACGTGGATCACCCGTCCTTTGGCGTTGCTATTATTTCAAGAGTTCTTGAGGCAGAGGGCTTTCGCGTGGCGATCCTTTCCCAGCCCGACTACAAAAGCGCCGAGGATTTCAAGCGCTTCGGCAGACCCCGCCTTGGTTTTCTTGTTACCTCGGGAAACATCGACTCGATGGTGGCGCACTATACCGTCTCCTTGAAGAAACGGAATTACGATTATTATTCCGCCGGCGGCAAGATGGGTGCGCGTCCCGACAGAGCGCTGATCGTCTACTGCAACCGCATCCGTGAGGCGTACGGCGACGTTCCCATCATTATCGGCGGACTTGAGGCGTCCCTTCGTCGCTTTGCGCACTACGATTATTGGGACAACAAGGTCAGACGGAGTATTCTCGTGGATTCCCGTGCCGATATCCTCAGCTACGGGATGGGCGAAAAGAGCATCACCCGCATTGCAAAGCTTTTAGAAAAGGGAGTACCCATCAAAAAAATCAAGGATGTAAGAGGGACGGTCTACCTTACCTCAAGAGAGGATACGATCCATTATCCCTTTATAGAGGGTGAAGATTACGATACCTTAAAGACCGATAAAACGGCCTACGCCCGCTCTTTTGGGGTACAGTACCGCAATCAGGATGCCATTTCCGGCAAGGCACTGGTGGAGTATTACGACAACAAAATGCTGGTTCAAAACCCGCCTATGCCCCCTCTTGAAAGGGAAGAGCTTGATAAGGTATACGATCTGCCCTACACAAGAGCCTGGCATCCCTCCTATAAGGAAGCGGGGGGTGTGCCGGCCATCACAGAGGTGGAATTTTCCATTACCCACAACCGCGGGTGCTTCGGTGCGTGCAACTTCTGTGCTCTTGCATTCCATCAGGGCAGAGCGGTGCGCTCAAGGAGCGAGGAGTCGGTGGTCAAGGAAGCCGAGATCATTGCGGCAATGCCCGGCTTTAAGGGCTACATACATGATGTGGGCGGTCCCACGGCGAATTTCAGATATCCTGCCTGTGAAAAGCAGGTCAAATACGGTGTTTGCCCCGATAAGCGTTGTCTTGCCCCCAAGCCCTGTCAGAATCTGCAGGTGGATCACAGCGAATACGCCCGTCTTTTGAAAAGGGTGGCAGCGGTGAAGGGGGTCAAAAAGGTGTTCGTTCGCTCGGGCATCCGTTTTGACTATCTGGTTTACGACAAGGACGAGACCTTCTTCAAGCAGCTTGTTGCCGATCACGTCAGCGGTCAGCTGAAGGTTGCCCCGGAGCATGTCTGTCAAGGAGTGCTTGGCTATATGGGCAAGCCGCCTGTGGAGGTGTACGATCGCTTCAAAAAGAGGTATTTTGAGCTGACCAAATCTATCGGAAAGGAACAGTATCTTGTCCCTTATCTGATGTCAAGCCACCCCGGAAGCACCATTCAGGATGCGGTAGAGCTTGCTTTATACTTAAAGCGAAGCGGCTACTCGCCCGAGCAGGTGCAGGACTACTATCCCACCCCCGGCACGGTATCCACCTGTATGTACTACACGGGTCTTGATCCTTTGACTATGAAAAAGGTACACGTGACGGTAGATTACGAAGAAAAGCGGCTTCAAAGAGCCCTTTTACAGTATAACCGTCCCGAAAACAGAGAGCTTGTCTGCAAGGCGCTGAAAGCGGCAGGCAGAGAAGATTTGATTGGCTTCGGCAAGGAATGCCTTGTGCGCCCCGTATCATCTGCGAAACCCTTTTCGGAGAGAAAATCTTCAAAGCAACAGGGAAAGCAAAGGGATGGGGGAGGACTTGCTTCCCGAAGAAAGGGTTCTGCCTCCTTAGGTGGTCGCAATGCCCGTACCAAGGATGCCTTTGTGAAAGGCAAAAAATCAAAATGAGCGCAATTTTCCCTTACATAAAATCAACCAAAATACTCATTAAAGGAGAACACTCATGAAACGCATTTTAATCGTATTGTTGGCACTTCTGACGGTTTTATCTTGCTTTGCAGTACCCACTGCAGCGGAAACGCAGGAAGCAACGGTTACCGAAGAAGCAAAGGATGCGGGAGCTGAAGAAGATGAGATTCCTTCGTCGTTTTCTTTAATCGGCACACCTGACCTTCCTCCCATCTGCAATCAGGGCGAGGTTGGATGCTGCGCATCTTGTGCTATTACCTATACACAGTATACCAATGCGGTATCCAAATATATTCGTAAGTATCATCCCGAGATCAAGTTTGAACCCGCAACGGGAGATCTGAAGTATCTTTTCTCTCCTAAGTGGACCTTCGGATTTTCCGGTTCGGGAACCGCTTGGGTATACCACATCCTCATGGAGCAGGGTGCAGCAACGATGGATGTGTCCTCGTTCTATATCCATCCCAAGGAAAACAGCTTTTTGGTACATAAACCTATCGGTGCAAAACCCTTTATGGCAAGTGCTGTTGCATGGGATATTTTAGACAATCAGATGGAAAATGCGATGAAGTACCGTCTCAACGGCTTTGAGCAGATCTGGGTAGGCGGTAACCATCAGCTGGGTAAGGTTGATGGCAAGCTGCAGTTGACCACCACCAAGGACGGACAGGAGCTTTTAAACAAGATCAAGGCTTCACTCAATGCAGGTAATGTTGTGGTTACCGGTGGTCTTTCCTCCGTGTGGCAGTACAGCTCCAATTTGGATGCTCAGAACAAGCCGTTCGGTAAGCAGGTAAGCACCGGTACACTTGGTAAGAAGACCGATAAGGCTTTGATCTAC
This sequence comes from Clostridia bacterium, assembly GCA_017935195.1. GTDB lineage: Bacteria > Bacillota > Clostridia > Oscillospirales > CAG-272 > UBA11512. The sequence goes on along the minus strand of JAGBIB010000078.1, from coordinate 15,650 downwards.
TCCAGAGGTGTGATGGCAGGCGGCCACCAGCTTTCTATTGTGGGCTATGATGACGATATCGCATACGAAGTAAACGGCGTTACCCTCAAGGGTGCATTTCAGGTGTCCAACTCCTGGGGTACTACCTGGATGAACGATGGCTACGTATGGCTGATGTACGATGCTTTAAATGAGCTTTCCGAATATGAGGAGCTGAATTTTGAAGACCGTACCATCTCTATGGATCAGTTCTGCTTCACTGACTGGGAAAACGATATTATCGAAGGTCTGCCCGAGTTGTATGTTGAGGTTGAGGCAAGCTCTACTGACAGAGAGCATATCAACATTTATCCTATCATGAAGAACAAGAAGACCAGTGTAACTTCCAGCTTCAATCTTCATATGTTCTCTTATAGCAATTATCACCCTGATTATGATGAACTGGATAACGGTGAATATTTCAACATCAACGGTGAAAAGAACGGTAAAGAAGCAAAGGGTACCTTTGCAGTGGGCTACAATGATTTGATCTCTAACGAAGAGACTATTGGAGAAAACACCTACGGCGTTCGTGTTTCGCCAAGAGGTGGCAACGTAACGGTACACGCGCTTCGTTTAAAGAACAACCGCGGACAGGTGATCGCTGAAATAGAGATGCCCAAGGACGGTGAATCTCTCAAGACTCCCAAGACCTACTATTTCGACTCTGATGTTTATAAGATCGTTTTCGAGCAGGAGGGTGCGGTTGAAGGCAGTAGCTACGAGGCGTTTAGTGCTTATTATTGCGAAGGAAATAAGGTTCCTTTGAACATTCAGGTGGCCGAAGGCTATACCGATGCAAATGCGAAGGTTGTAACCGATACCGGTAAAACGCTGAGCAAAAACGCAGACGGTCTGTTTGAACTGACTGTCAGCGAAAACGCACAGATCAGCTATAGCGGAATTGAAAAGGCAGCAGAGGAAGAGCCCTCCAAGTCTGAGGAATCCGACGATCCCACTCTTAATGAGCCCGTTGCTCCCGAATCTTCTCTCGAGCAGGTTGAATCTTCTGTTGTAGGCGGTGAAGTGGATACCTCGAAGGTTGAAAGCGATACCTCAAAGGGCGAAAGCGATAGCAACTCCGGTGATGATGAGCAGGGAAGCGGTTCCGTCTCCGGTATTGCAATTGGTGTGATTATTGCGATAGTTGCAGTGGTTGCAGTAGTTGCAGTGGTTGCAGTAGTGATTGTGGTAATCGTTGTATTCGTTGTGAAGAAGCGCAAATAATATAATCGCATAGCGAATGCGTTCGGGCGCTTTCACCTTTATCGGTGCAGGCGCCCGATTTTGAGTAAAGAAAGGAAGGACAGATGGATCAGATCAAAAAACTGCAGAAATATATTGACGAAAGCTCCCATATCGTCTTTTTTGGCGGTGCGGGTGTGTCCACCGAAAGCGGCATTCCCGACTTTCGCTCGGTGGACGGTCTATATAATATGAAATACGAGTATCCTCCCGAAACCATCCTTTCCCACAGCTTCCTCTATAGCAAACCAAAGGAATTTTACAGATTTTATAACGATAAGCTCATTTATCCCGACGCCCGCCCCAATGCCGCTCACTATAAGCTTGCAGAACTTGAAAAGGCGGGGAAGCTGCTGGCGGTGGTGACCCAGAATATTGACGGACTCCACCAGGCGGCGGGAAGCAGGACGGTCTTTGAACTGCACGGCACGCTGGAGGACAACTATTGCATCGGATGCTATAAGCGTTACAAAAGAGCGGATCTGCCCCAATTTGAGGATTTTCCCCGATGCTCCTGCGGAAAGATGATCCGTCCGGACGTTGTGATGTACGGCGAAGGGTTGGATGACGACGTGGTGGACGGCGCGGTGGATGCCATTGCCCGTGCCGATCTTCTGATCATTGCGGGAACGTCTATGAGCGTTTATCCTGCGGCAGGGCTGGTGCAGTATTTCAGAGGGAAGCATATGGTCATCATCAACAAGTCAAGCACTGCGGCAGACTCCATGTGTGATCTGGTCATCAACGGATCAGTCGGCCGGGTGCTTTCTGCCATTGAAGTGAGATAACAGAGAGAATTATGATCGAGAAACTGAAAAAAGCGGCGGAACGCTACGAACAGCTGGGCGATCTTCTGGGAGGCGGTCAAGTCCTTGCCGGGAGTGCGCAGTACAAGGAGCTGATGAAGGAATTTAGCGACATGTCGGAGCTGATCGCCAAATACGAAGAATACCGCAAAGCAGACGAGCGGATTTCCGAAGCGCTGGAGCTTTTGGAGATGGGAGACAAGGAGCTTGCCGACCTTGCAAAGGAGGAGCTGAAGGAGGCAAAGGAGGATAAGGTGCGCCTTGAAGAGGAGCTTCAGCTTCTGCTCATTCCTCCCGATCCTTTGGACGGCAAAAATGTGGTGGTGGAGATCCGTGCCTGCGCGGGCGGTGAGGAGGCGGCGCTTTTTGCCGCAGATCTTTTCCGTATGTACGGAATGTACGCCGACAAAATGGGCTACAAGACCGAGCGGATGTCCGAAAATCCCACCGAGCTTGGCGGATACAGAGAGATCGATTTTCTTGTATCGGGAAAAGGAGCGTATTCCCATTTCAAGTTCGAGTCGGGGGTGCATAGAGTCCAAAGAGTGCCCGAAACCGAATCGCAGGGACGCATCCAGACCTCCACCGTATCGGTGGCGATCCTGCCCGAGGCTGACGAGGTGGAGGTGCATATCGATCCTTCGGATATTACCATCGAATCCTGCAAAAGCTCGGGAGCGGGCGGTCAGCACATCAACAAGACCGAATCTGCGGTGCGCCTGACGCACAAGCCCAGCGGCATCGTGATCGAGTGCGACGAGGAGCGCAGCCAGTTCAAGAACAAGGACAAGGCGTTAAAGCTTTTGCGTACCCGTCTTTACGATATGAAGATGAGAGAGCAGCAGGAGTCGATCGCAGGGCAGAGAAGAGAGCAGGTGGGTACGGGCGACAGAAGCGAGCGCATCCGCACCTATAACTATCCCCAGGGACGGATCACCGATCACCGCATCGGCTTGACCTTATACACCCTGACGGCACAGCTTGATGGCGATCTTGAGCCGCTGGTTCGTGCCCTTGCCGCAGAGGAAGCGGCAAAAAGGCTTTCGGAACAGTAAAACGGGAGCGACTTTGAATCACGACTCTTCAAGATACCCGCAAGAGAACAGGATATAAAAATGGATCAGGATCTTCAAAGCAAAAAGTTTGAAAAAATGACCACGGCACCCGTAAAGGGGCTGGTGGTGAAGCTTGCCATCCCTACTATGATCAGTATGCTGGTGACCACCCTTTACAATCTGGCGGATACCTATTTCGTGGGACAGCTTGGCGACGTTGACGCTACGGCGGCGGTTACCGCATCCTACGCCCTGATGAACATCATTCAAGCTCTCGGCTTTTTGTTCGGGCAGGGATCGGGAAACTACATTTCAAGGGCACTTGGGCAAAAGGACTACGAAAAGTGCAGAAGAATGGCGTCCACCGCCTTCTTTTCTGCCATTTTCGTGGGATTGATGGTTCTGCTTTTCGGCACGCTCTTTCTTGAGCCTCTTGCCGCTTTTTCAAGTGCGACAGACAGTCAGCGCGCCCTTGACTTTTCCAAGGAGTATATGCAGATCATTCTGATGGGCGCGCCCGTGATGTGTGCTTCCATCGTGCTGAATAATCAGCTCCGCTTTCAGGGCAATGCCAACTTTGCCATGATCGGACTGCTTTCGGGTGCCATTTTGAACGTCTTATTGGACGCGTTGCTTGTTCCTCGGCTTGAGGTAGCGGGTGCGGCGATCGCAACCGTTGCCTGCCAGACAACCAGCTTCATCGTCCTTTTGATCTGCACGAGGATCTTTTCGGATAACGTGCGCATCACCCCCAAGGCGTTCAGCTTTAAGCTCTTTTATTACAAGGAGATCGTCAGAGGAGGACTGCCCTCTCTTTGCCGTCAGGGCGTTGCCTCGGTGATGAGCGTAGCGCTGATGCACTGCTGTTATATGGTGGAAAGCGCCGAAATGACTGCTGAGGCGGTGAAGGCGGCGTTTGGCATCGTTTCCAAGGTGATGATGCTGATCTCCTCGATGATGATCGGCTTCGGTCAGGGCTTTCAGCCGGTGTGCGGATTCAACTACGGTGCGAAAAAATACGACAGAGTTCTGGAGGCGTTCCGCTTTTGCGTGATCGTGTCCCTGGTGTTCTTGCTTTCTATGGCAGTGATCTTCTACTTTTTCTGTCCGCAGGTTCTTGCACTTATTCAGAAGAGCGGGGAAGACGGTCAGGGACAGGCGGCGGTGGATCTTGCCGTCTCCATTATGAGAAGACAGCTGCTCTCTCTTCCCTTGATGTCGATGGTGGTAATGAGCAATATGCTCCTTCAGACCACGGGCAGAGTGGTGGGCGCGTCCATCCTTGCAATGGCAAGGCAGGGATTGATGCTCATTCCCGCAATGTATTTGCTCTCGCTGATCTTCGGTATAAACGGTCTTGTCTGGGCACAGCCGGTGGCGGATACGCTGTCGCTGATCATCAGTCTGCCTTTCTTATGGCATGCGATCTCATTTATGAAAAAGGAGTTGAAAAAAAGTGGAAGTGAAGTTTTATAAGGTTGCCCGTATTGAGGGTGAATATGCCGTTTTAAGCGAGGAAAAGGAGGGAGGCGAGCTGTTTATCGCCTTGGCTCTGTTGCCTCTCGGCACGGATCTCGGATCAAGACTTCGTTTTGAAAATTTCAGCTACGAATTGATCAATTAGGTAAGGGAAAAAGGTGAATTTTCAAGGCATATCTTCCATCGGGAGTTGCTTTGAAAATTCACTTTTATTTTTAAAGAATTAAAGCAGTCGCGGCACAAAATATTTTGCGTTTTAAATGGCTTTTTTGCAAATATATATTGCTTTTTTTGTATGATGGGTGTATAATATTCTGAGAAATGTTTGATAGTGGAATACTATGCTTTTTGGCGGGTTGCGGAGGTGGCAAAAACGGAAAAAGTATTGAAGGTGATCTCCAAAACCTTAAGCACGGTTCTGATTTCGGTGGTGGTTTTGCTTGCCGTTTTGTTGGCAGGTGTCAGACTGATCGGGCTTACTCCCTATACCGTCCTGTCAGGATCTATGGAGCCCAAATATCACGTTGGATCGATCGTTTACGTGAAGAACGTTGACGTTACTACCTTAAAAGTGGGTGATTCGATTACGTTCTATCTTACCGGAAACGTGATTGCAACCCATCGGATTATAGAGGTTCACGGCGCAGGAACACCCGACTTGGGTTTTCGTACCAAAGGCGAGGCAAATGAGACGGACGATGGTATCATCCCGGCAACGGAAGTTGTTGGCAAGGTTGTATTCAGTATTCCTTATTTGGGTTACGTATCCAACTTTGTGCAGAAGCCCGTTGGACTGATCTGTGTTGTTGGTACAAGTGCGGCAGTGCTTCTTATATCAAACGTAATTGAGATTATATTCTCAAAAAAGAAAGACTCTCTGTTGCAGTCCTGCTCAGAGAAAAACAATGTTTAATTTGCCGAATGGCATTAAAAATAAACTTCATAATGGAGGAACAAAAAAATGAAAAAGAAAATTTTAACCGCGTCGTTGTTGCTGTTTTGCGCAGTTGCATTGGTCGCAACTTCCGTTCTGACTACGGTTGCGCTTTTGACGTCTTCTGCCGGTGTTTCCAACGTGTTCACTGTCGGCGATGTCAAAATTAGCATGTTTGAATCCAAGGTCAACTCTGCCGGTCAGCCGCTCGACGCCGACGGAAATTTAGTTTCGGTTACCCATAAACCTGCTGAAAAGGTCGATACCAACAGCTATCACCTGATCCCCGGCGAGACCTATGTTAAGGATCCTACTATTTACATCAATAGCGGTGAGATGGATGATATGTATCTGTTCGTAAAGTCCACCAATATGATCCGTAGCGCTGAGGCGGGCAACTATTCTGACCGTACCCCAGGCACTACTCCTAAGTCTATGCGTGAGCAAATGCATGCAAACGGTTGGGTAGAATTTGTAAGAAGCGGTGACGGCGTTGAAATCGTATGGGTGTACGGTACTCGCGATTCCGTTAGCGGTAAGATCACCCCCACGCCCGTAAACAAAGCAACCAAGCAGAATGCAGATGCAACAGCCGGTGAGTTCCGTCTCTGCGATTCGTTCACCGTTTATCAGCACGCCGACGTTTCTCTTTACGGTGCTGCATCCGTGACCTTTACCGGCTTTGCGATTCAGAAAAACGGTTTCACCGGTGATGACAAAACAGGTCAAGATCTGACAAAAGCGGCTTGGGAAGCCATTAAGGGTTCTTTCCCCTACAATACCGGTATTGTAGGTCCTGTTAATCCTTATGTTGCTCCTACGGATACTACCACTGATGCCTATGCCGCTGTTGATGGAGTTGAAAATCCTTATTACGTGCTTTTGACTCCCCCTACAGCTCAGAACCCCTGATGCATCCGGTGGCGGAAGCCGCTGACCATAGAAACAAACGCATAAATTTTTAGGAAAGAAGGTGAGGATATGAGAAAGAGCTACGCTTGGCTCCTTATTGCGACGATTCTGTTGTTTACAATTAGCGTGGGCGTCACGGCTGCTCTTCTTGTGTCCTCATCGAATACCGTTGTCAATACCTTTACCATTGGCAGTATAGACATCTCTCTCAGAGAAACCACAGGAGATACGTACGTAATGGCTCCCGGGGTTGACGTACCGAAAGATCCTACCGTTACGGTAATTGCAAACAGCGAGAGCTGTTGGTTGTTTGTGAAAGTTGAAAAAGAAAATGGCTTCGATCGGTTTTGTGATTATGAAACTGCAGACGGTTGGAGTTCTCTTGGTGGATATGAGGGCGTTTTTTATCGTGCGGTTGAAAAATCCGGGCACGCCCAAGTCTTCTCGGTATTAAAAAACAACTGCATTCAGATCAATGAAAATGTGACAGAAGAGCAGTTGAATGCCCTCACTTCCTATCCCACCTTGGATTTTACCGCCTACGCCATCCAGAGCGACGGCTTTGATAACGCCCACGATGCGTGGGAAGCATTAGATCAATGAAAGGAGGAGTAAACGATGAAAGTGAAGATTAATGAAAAGAAGCTTGTAAAATTCAATCTTTATATGAGTTGCGTGCTCCTCGTGGCATTTGTTCTGATGCTGGTTGCAACCACGGTAGCATACTTTTCAGACACCCAGAAGATGACCAACACCTTTACCTCGGGCAACGTGAAGCTGATGCTCAGCGAAGCCGCCGTAAAGCCCGATGCCAACGGCAATCTGATTGAGGATCCCGACAGCACGCGTATTTTTGGCTCTGATACCAACACCGTTCACAATTACGGATGCGTTTTTCCGGGACAATCCATTTTTAAGGATCCCACCATTGCCAATACGGGTGACGATGACGAGTGGATTGCCGCCAAGGTCACCTTGACCGACGGAGCAGGGGATCTGACCCGCATTATGGGCTACGAGGGTTACGAGGATATTGACATTGAGATTCTTCTTTCGGGCGGTTTGCTTGCCGAAAACGTTCACGTTGGCACGTGGAATGGCATTGAGGACGTTTGCTATAACGATCGCTATGCGATGATCCAGATTTCCGATCCTTCAAATAGCAAGTTTGAGTTCTACTTTTTAATGCTGCAGCCCTTGAAAAAGGGTGAATCTGTGGTTTTGTTTGACCACATTTCCTTCCCCGAGGAATGGAGTGGCGAGGCAATGCAGAATATTGCAGATCTGAAGATCGAAATTCAGGCATACGGTGTGCAGACCTATCAGCTTGATAGCTGTCTTGCGGCGATGACCGAGGCTTTTCCCACCCATTTCCCATTTCAACAGTACGTCAATAAGCCGTAAGCATACGGTTTAGAGATAAAGAGTTCGGTTTTAGTTTTGAAAATACAAGAAGAAAGGAGAGAACGTTATGAAGACTTTTAACCGCAGCGCTTGTAAGGTGACCTCATGGCTTTTGCTTTTTGCAACCCTTGTGGGCTTGTTGCAATACGTAACGTTACCCGTCCTTTCTACAGAGGCAGAAGCAGAGGCACCTTACGTATTGCTTGACGGTGAGACGGTCAGCGAGGTGGTGTTGGACGAGGAGGCAAAGCTGCGCTTTGAGGCGGTATCCCCCTCGGGTGCTTCTTCCTATCGCTGGCAGATCAAGGATCCTGCAAGCGCTGACCGTTGGATCAACATTTCCGACGGCTATTCCAAATATCTGTGGGTCACCCACGCTCTTGTGGGCAGTATGCTCCGCTTCGACGGCACGGCGCAGCTTCGTTGCCGCATTGAGGTCGGCTTAAAGGAGCTGTTTACCGAGCCTGTAAAGGTGATCCTTTCGCTGAACGTGGATGATGAAGCACCTCAGGAGCCTGTTCACGTGGTGAACAATCAGGTTTTCAATTTAGATAACGGGGACACGAATCATACCACTTATTCCATCGTTATCAACTATCTATTTGACAATAACGCCATCGCCTTCGAGCCCTACGGCGCATCGGTTGCCGCAGGAAGCGATTTCAAGGCGAGCATTAAGAGCCCTGCTATTATGGGCTATGCACCCTTCAGACGGGTGGGCAATGACTATATTGATGCAAGCTACGTTGAATTTGATCTGAAGAACATCAATGCCGACGTTACCATCAACGTGATTTACGAGCCTGCGTTGGTGGAGTATTCGGTGCATCACCATCTGCAAAACGTGCATGATGACGAATATTCTCTGAGTTATGACTACATCACAAAGGGAATGGCTTTGACTGGTTCTTTGGTTGGCGATGGTCTTGCCTTTACCGAAGAGGAGCTTCCCGGCTTCAGAGCGCTTGCCTATGAAAAGCTGACCGTTGCAGCCGACGGAAGTACCGTTATTGAGATCCGCTACGACAGAAACTATTATCTTGTAGACTTTGATATGGACGGCGGCTACGGAACGGAGCCCGTTTATACCCGTTACGGCGCAGAGGTGGGTGCCAACGTGCCCGTGCGCCACGGCTACGTTTTTGACGGATGGGAGCTGGTGTCTTACGGCGGACAAACGCCCACGACCGAGCAGAAGGCCGTTTACGATCTGCAAACGGGCGCTACCATCAGCGTTCCTGCGGCAAATCTCAGCTATAAGGCACGCTGGATCACACAGGAGACTACCTATACCATGGTTTTCTGGTGTGAAAATGCCGATGATTCGGGCTATAGCTATTGGGGCTATATTGATGGACTTGCCGCAATGTCGGGCACGTACGTTGACGGTCGGGATCTGATCGGTCAGGTTGACGGAATCACCGATGAGCAGTATTTTACCTTCAATCCCGCCAAAACCGACAAGCACGTTCTGGTGGAGGGTGACGGATCCTCTATCGTGAACGTGTACTATACCAGAAATTATTATACACTGACATTCAAGGCACCCGGCAAATGTACCATTCCGACAGGGCACACCCACACTTCGTCCTGCTACGAGATCCTTTGTGATGAGGAAGAGCATATTCACGGTACCGATTGCAAGAGTATTCTTGAATGTCCCATTGAAGAGCATACTGCCCATACCGATGCTTGTTTGATCTGCGGAAAAGTTGAGCACGTCCACGGGCAGGTAAATTGCTCTTGCACCGTAGAAGAGCATACTCATACCACGTCTTGCTGGAATAACGTCAGCAGCGTTCAGAACAATCTGAACAATGCTCCGAAAAATCCCCAGCAAGGACAGATCTATCGCACTAGTGGCTGGATTTCTTACACGTACTATATCTATATCAACGGTCGTTGGTATCGTTATACCGGAAGAAACGTTTCAGACGGAGGCGTTGTCGATCCCTCCTGCAACAAGGATGAACATACCCACGGTGGGGACGGTTGCTCTTGTACCGTAACGAGTGAGCACGTTCACAGCACGGAATGCTACAAGGACACTCTTCATACCCACACTCAGAACTGCTACGGTTACGATTGCGGTAAGCTGGCGCACACCCACGGTGACGATTGCAAGCGCATTGTTTGCGGTATTCAGCAAAACCACAGCCATTCAAGCAACTGTAACAATTCCTCCAAGACCAACGTGGTCAAGACCGTTTACGCTAAGTATGGACAAACGCTGAAGAACATCTGGCCGATCACCGATGATAATGGTGAAACGTATAACAGCGGTGAACGGTGGGATCCTTCGGATTCTTCCTACTATAACGAGGTTCTGGTCTATATTCAGCAAATGCCCCCCGATGATTTTACGCTGACGCTGGACACCGCCAATTACAAGACCTATACGATGCAGTATTATATGCAGGTCTTGCCGGGCGACGAGAGCGATGATGGGGTGGTAGAGTATAACGGTAAGTATTACAAGCTCGATAATACGATCGTTGCGATTTACAACTTTATCACCGAGGCAGAGGATTTCTTTAACATCGCCGGATTTGAGCAGGCGGGATCAACTCCTTCATTCGGTTCAAACGGTCAGATCAGTACCAACGGCAATAGCCTGACAGTGAAGTTTTACTATGACCGTTCAAACTACAAGCTGGAATTCAACAACAACGGTACGGTTCTTGATCTGAAGACCGTACAAAACGTGAAGTTTGACGAGCCCCTGAAGCAGTATAATTTTGAGTCCCCCTATCCCGATACGCTGGAGCCCAATGCATATACCTTTGGCGGTTGGTATACCTCACCCGGATGCTTCCCCGGCACCGAGGTAAACTGGGACACGTTCACTTGTCCTGCTGGCAATCTGATGCTTTACGCCAAGTGGGCGCCTATCACCCACAAGGTGCGCGTCTTTAAGGATGATACCCTAAAGGAGCAGATCGGCGCGGAGCAGATCGTGGATCACAAGGCCTTTGCTACCGCCCCTGCAGGAAACGTTACGAACGGTGAGTACGTATTTCAGGGATGGTTTTATAAGGACGAGGTCAACGGTGAGATCGTTGAAAAGGCATTTGCATTCAGCGGCATTCCCGTTCTTGACGATATGGATATCTACGCAAAGTGGAGCTCTCATATCTCTGTAGAGTATAAGATCTACTATAAGCTCTTTAACACCGATATTCAGATCGCCGATCCCACGGAGGGTAGTGCGATTGCGGGTCACAACAAGACCTTTGATGCCAAGACCGAGGGTCAGCTCTATGCAGGCTACCGCCAGGGCTATTTCCCCTTGGTGACCAGCCACACCATCACGATGAGTGCCGATGGCACCCATGAATTTACATTCTATTACGTGTACGTTGAGGCAATGCCCTATAAGGTGCAGTATATCAACAAAACCACGGGAGAAAAGGTGTTTGAGGACAAGATCTTTCAAAACAATACGCTTTCCGTGGTGACCGAAACCTTCAAACGGGCAGAAAAAATGATGCCAGACGCCTATCAAAAGCGGTTGGTTCTCTCGGCAGATACCACCGATGCAGATAAGGATGGCATATACGATGCCAACGTGATCACCTTCTATTACAGTGCAGATGACGAACACGCCTATTACCGCGTGGTTCACTACATTGAAAATATTTCAGGTGACAGCTACCGTGAGTATCGATCCGAGGAGACGGTCGGTTTGATCGGTAGCAGCTATACGATCAATGCGCTGACGCTTACGGGCTTTGAGTTTAACGGTACCAAAACCGAGATCAATGACGTGATTACTCCTATAACCGGCACAACGGTCACAACGACGCTCGGTGCTGACGGCGTTTTGATTGAGTTATACTATGACCGTTTGAACTACGATTATATCGTAAAGTATCTGGAAAGCGGAACCGAAACAGAGCTTGCCCCTCAAAAGACGGGTTCAGGTGTGTTCGGTGAACAGATCGTTGAGTATGCTTTGAATCTTGAGGGCAAGGGCTATGAGCTTGTCAGCGATAACGTGAAAACGGCTACTATTGCCGCAGACTCTACGTTGAATGTCTTTGAGTTCTACTATCAGGAAAAGAACGTGTCGCTGAAATACGAGGTGGTCGGGCCTACGGGATGCGGTATGCTCAGTCAGTATTCTGAAAATCTTACCGCTGTAAACGGTCAGCCGAATGGCTCAATGCCCACGGCTTATAACGGATTCGTCTTCCTTGGCTGGTTTACCGATAAGGATTGCACCACTCCCGTGAACTCTTCGTGGATCAATCAGAATACGGGAGCGATCCTTCCTCAAAAGCAGGGAAGTGTATGGACTTCCTCAACCTATTATGCGAAGTTTGCTGCTTTGGAAACAGAGCTGACTCTGACAACCAAATCAACTGCATCAATTGATGCAAATCAGGTGTTCATCTTTAACGTCAAAGGCAAAGAGGGAACCGATACTGCAGGAATTGACCTGACGGTAACCATCGTGGGCAACGGGTCTGTAACCGTTACCGAGCTTCCCGTAGGCGAATATACCGTGACCGAGCTTACCGACTGGTCCTGGCGTTACGAGAACGGCAGTGCAAAGAGGGAAGTGACCTTAGAATACACGGACGGAGTTAACGAGCTGATTTTTGACAACAGCCGTGAACATGGCAAGTGGCTTGACGGCAATGACGTGAAAAACAACCTGTTTGGATCATAAATGATCATCACAAAAGAAAGGAGGCAACGAGATGTCTGTCTTTTTCAAAAAACTGAATAAAAAGGCGGTGCTGACCGTTGCCTTGTGTCTTTTGATATCGGTTGCCGCAGTAAGCGGTGTGTGGGCGTATCTGGTTTCCAAGACCGACACCAAGACCAATACCTTCATTCCGGGAAGCGTGACCTGCGCCGTGGAGGAGGACTTTCAAAACGGTGTTAAGAGTGACGTAAAGATCAGAAACACCGGTAATGTGAATGCATATATCCGTGTTGCTGTGGTTGCTACTTTTGTTTCAGATGAGGGAAAGGTGCATGCTACCGCCCCTGTTGAGGGAACAGATTACACCGTTATTTGGGCAAGCGACAGTTGGAAGAAGGGGACGGATGGTTTTTGGTACCACTCTTCCGACGTAGCTCCGGATGCACTTACAAGCACGCTTATCAAGGAGGCTACCGCTTTGGCACAGCCACCGGATGGATTTAGGTTGAATCTTCAGATCGTTGCCTCGGCCGTTCAGTCTGATCCGCCTGCCGCTGTAAATGAGGCTTGGGGAATCACCCCTTTAAACGGCAAAATTCTGCCGAATTGAGGTCTGCTTTCATATTTATCAGAGGTAAAAGAGCTTTTTGTTGGTTATTCAACTCAAAGCTCTATTTGCTTATATATGCGAGTGATTCTGTAAAAGTTTTGTTCTGCTTTTGATTGATTTCGCTCAAATCTTTTGTTTATCTATTGACGGAAACAAAAAAATATGTTACAATATCTCAAGAATGTTTAAATGTGAGCGCAAGCTCCGAGAAAGGATCATTATGAAAAAGACAGTTGCACTAATTCTTGCACTTTTATCTCTGGTTCTGATGGCATCCTGCACTAATGCAGGTGTGACGACCACTGATGATACTCCCGCAGAGAGCAGTCCTGTAGTGGAAAGCAGTCCTGTAGTGGAAAGCAGTCCTGTTGTTGAAAGCAGTCCTGTTGCTGAAGGCACTCCTGCCGCATCCGAGAGCGAAGGCGTTGCTACCCCCACACCGTCCCCTTCTCCTGTTGTGCCTACCCCCTCTCCTTCTGAATCTTCTGACGAGATCGTTGCTACCCTGACTGCAAAGGGTTACGAAGTGACCGAAAGCGGCAAGGACAGCGTGGTAATCGAGGGTAAGGCGAAGGTAGCCGCTGGCGACAAGCTGGTTGTAAAGGCTCCCACCAACTATCTGAAGATCGAGGCTAAGGGTATTACCGGTGACACCATCGTTTATATGCCCGACAAGACCTTTACCTACGTTCATGCATCCAATGCGGCAACCTTCTTGCCTGCGCCCTTTGCAAACGGCAAGCTGAAGTTCACTCTCAGCACTCCTACTGCAGAAGAGCTGGCAGAGGTTCGCAATATTGCATTGAACCCCTTTGATGCAGCTAAGGATACCACTGCATTCCCCCATGCTGCCACCAACAACGAGCACGACCAGTCCGGTCAGTTCATTGCAAGAAACGCTATCGACGGCTACACCTCCAACAAGGGCCACGGCGGCTATCCCTACCAGTCCTGGGGACCCCGTAGCGAAGTGAAGTCCACCGACCATTATACCATCAACTTTGGCAGAGAAGTGACCCTTTCTTCTATCGCTCTTTATCTCAGAGCAGACGGCTTCGGCGGCGCCAATTCTCACGATGCCTACTTCTCCGAGATCACTCTGGAATTCTCCGACGGTTCTTCTGTAAAGATCAACCCCACCAAGACTGCCGACAAGCAGACTTTCGAACTTGAAGAGAAGACCACTACCTCTATCAAGCTCACCGGCTTCGTGACCGACAAGTCCGATTCTCAGGGTTGGGCGGCTGTTACCGAGATCATGGTAATGGGTAAGGAAGCATAATTTTACCAATCATCAAAAAAGACTGTCAATTTTGGCAGTCTTTTTTTGGTTTTCTATTGCAATTGTCAAGAAAATTATGTATAATAACAAAAGCGAATATTTCTTTGAAGAAAGGTATATATAGAATGAAATTAGGTATCGTAGGACTTCCGAACGTGGGAAAGAGTACCCTGTTTAAAGCACTGACCAGAGCAGGCGCAGAGTCTGCCAACTATCCCTTCTGCACGATTGAACCGAACGTCGGTATCGTAAAGGTACCCGACGCCCGTCTTGACAAGCTTGCCGAGATGTACGACCCCGAAAAGTACACCCCCGCGATCATCGAGTTCGTGGACATTGCAGGCCTTGTAAAGGGCGCCTCAAAGGGCGAGGGTCTTGGCAACAAGTTCCTTTCACACATCCGTGAGGTAGATGCCATCGTGCACGTGGTTCGTTGCTTTGAGGATGAAAATATCATCCATGTTGACGGATCGGTCAGTCCCGTCAGAGACGTGGAGACCATCGAGTTAGAGCTGATCTTTTCGGATATCGAGCTGGTTGAGCGCCGCATGGACAGAACGAAAAAGCTGTTGAAGGGCGACAAGGGAATGGCAAAGGAGCTGGAGCTTCTTGAAAAGCTGCACGCTCATTTGGAAGAAGGAAGAAGCGCAAGAGGTCTTTCTCTGAGTGAAGAGGAGCAGGAGATCATGAAGGATCTGCCCCTGCTTTCGGGCAAGCCCGTGATCTATGCCGCAAACATTGCCGAAAGTGATCTTGAGGATGGCGGCAAGAGCAATCCTCTCTTCTTGGCGCTTGCAGAGCATGCAAAGGCTGAAAACTCTCAGATTATGCCCGTCTGCGCCGCATTGGAAGCAGATCTTTCTACCTTGAGTGATGAGGAAGCACAGATGTACTTAGAGGATCTGGGCATCACCGAAACCGGTCTTGACAGACTGATTGCCGCCAGCTACGAGCTGCTTGGCTACATCAGCTTCTTAACGGCAGGCCCCAAGGAGGTACGTGCCTGGACCATTACTCGCGGAATGACCGCGCCTCAGGCTGCAGGTAAGATCCACTCCGACTTTGAAAGAGGATTTATCCGCGCTGAGGTCATTGCGTACGACGATCTGATGGCTTGCGGCAATATGACCGTTGCCAAGGATAAGGGACTGATCCGCTCCGAGGGCAAGGAATACGTGATGAAGGACGGCGACGTAGTGCTGTTCAGATTCAACGTTTGAAAACAAATCAATATGAAGAGAGCGGGTTTTT
>JAGBIB010000077.1 GCA_017935195.1 Clostridia bacterium | reverse complement strand
GCCAAGGATAAGGGACTGATCCGCTCCGAGGGCAAGGAATACGTGATGAAGGACGGCGACGTAGTGCTGTTCAGATTCAACGTTTGAAAACAAATCAATATGAAGAGAGCGGGTTTTTTATCCGCTCTTTTTCTATGGAAAAACTATTAGGGGTTTTGCCCCAACCCCTAAAAACCCTCAAAAACTTTTGAAGAATGGATGATTTAAAACCCGGTATTCTTTTAAAAAGAGGTTTATCTACACCTTCAGGGCGGATGATATGTCTTTTGGTATGGAAAAACGACGAAAGCGCTTAAACGTACTTGAAGCATTATCATTTTGCGCTTGATCATTCAAATCCAAGGGATACTTGAATTTGAAACAATGAATTGATAATTGCATTTTTAAAAATACGTGCTATAATATAGTCACACCGGTGAAAGAATTGAAAAATTAGGAGGTCCTTTATATGCAACTGAATTTAGGACAAAAAATACGTGAGCTACGCCGACGTGACGGTCGCACGCAAGAGGCGCTTGCCGAAGCCATCGGTGTAACATCCCAGGCGGTTTCAAGGTGGGAGGCAAATGGGGGATATCCCGATATGGAGATGGTCCCTGCAATTGCGAATTATTTCCACGTTTCAATTGACGAGTTGTTCGGATATCACGACGATCGGGAAGAGAAAATCAAAGCAATTCTCGAAGAAGCCACCAGGATCCTTACAAAGCAGGGGTTGACAATGTATCAGGGAAGCTTGTCTTCGGACGTTTATGAATGTATTGAGATGCTTCGCAATGCCTCCGAAGAATTTCCAAACGAACCTAAAATTCTTTTAAAGCTCGCCCAAGCGCTTCATATGTGGGGATGGCATAAATGCGGAGCAAGAGCCATTCGCAGGGATCCCTCGGGTATTTTAGAAAATGACGTTGAATACAACGCTCAAAATGTTTATTGGCAAGAGGCGGTTCGGGCTTATGAAAGGCTTTTGAAATGTAATCCTTCCCCTAAAGATCGCGAAGTTGCCATTTGTCAAATCACACCGCTTTATTGCAGAATGGGTGAATATGAAAAGGCAAAGGCGCTTGCAAACGAACAGAATGCACTTTCCATCTGCAAGGAAATGCTGCTGCCCGAGGCAACCGACGGTGAAGAAAAAGCAAGATATCAAGGAGAATGCATAGTGTCACTCCTTTCTGCTCTTAGACTTGTCATTTCCACGTCCATAGCCCGCAGACCTGCGTTGTCCTCCTCCGAATACGGCAGGCAACTTCTGTTGTCGGTCGTTGATTTTTACGAAAAGATCTTTGTTGACGGCAGATGCGGTGCTTGGCATCCGACTATTGGCGGAATATATCTGGAGCTTGCTCAGTATGAAAATAACAACGGTGGCAGCATGGAAAGTGCACTCTGCTATTTTGACAAAGGCTTCGATCACTTTAAAGAATACAAGCGCATCTTTAGCGAGGGGGACTATCAGTATTCGGCACCATTGGTTTCAGCATTACCGAAGATAGACAAAGGATCCCTTGCTTCTATAGGAGAAGATTTCTGGGAAAAGCGATTACGGACATTTCAGAAAAACATTATTGAAGAAATCCGCAAGAATCCTAAATATGCCGAGTGTTTTGAATAACTCTTGCTAAATAAGCGGAGCATAAAGGTATGAAAAAGAGGATTTCTCAAATTTGAAGTTTGAGAAATCCTCTTCATTTATTGCTCGACAGAAAAGGTATTTTGCGTTAAATCAGCAAGCCTTGAAATTATAGATGGGCTTTGCGATCTGCTCCACCACCACGCTGTCCGATAAAAACTCCAAGATGCGCTCGGGGGCTTTATAAGCCATCGGGCATTCGTCAAGAGATCCTTTATTTGCCGTTGTGGTGTAGATGCCCGTCATCTGCTTTTGGAATTCCTCCACGGTGTAGGCGTATCGGGCATCGGTGCGGTTGCACGCCCGACCTGCGCCGTGCGGGGCAGAGAAGTTCCAATCGGGATTGCCAAGACCGTAGCCTAAGATCACCCCATCCCGCATATTCAGGGGGATCAGCACCCGTTCACCCTGCCTTGCCGAGATGGCGCCCTTTCGAAGGATCATTCGCTCGGTATCGATATAGTTGTGGATGCAGGAAAAGCGGTCTTTGATCTTGAAGCCCATAGCGTTGCAGATCAGCTCAGCCATTGTTCTTCGGTTTTTTAAAGCGAAGTCGGTAACGATGGCAAGATCGTGAAGATACTGCTCAAAGAGGTCACCCTCAAGAATTGCTTCCTCCCGCTTTACCTCCACCTTGCTTTCTCTGTTGGCTGTTTTGGTAAAATAACCATCGTCCTCTCTGCCGCGGCGAGCCGTTTTGACCTGCCTGCGTGCCTTTTTACAGGCGTTTTTATAGGCAAGGTCGCTATAGAAGAGCGAAACGTCGCTTCCAAGCTGACGGGAGCCCGAGTGGATCACCAGCAAAAGCCCGCCGTTCTCAAGGCGGTCAAGCTCAATAAAGTGATTTCCTCCGCCAAGTGTGCCGATGCTCCGCTGTGCGCGCTGAATATTTACCCCGTCCTTACAGTGAAGTGCGCTCAGGTCAAAATCAGAGACAGGCTCATCGTGGATCTTTGAGCCGCAGGGGATCAGACGGTGGATCTGCTCGTCAAGAAGAGGCAGGTCGCATTCAGGATCCTCCAAAAAGAGTGCCTCCATCCCGCATCCGAGATCTACGCCGAGAAGTAAAGGGGAAATGCGCCCGTGAAGGGTCATGGTGGTGCCGACGGCGACGTGTCTGCCGCTGTGGGTATCGGGCATAATGCGGATCTTGCTGTCGGCATACGCCTCTTGCCTTAAAAGGGAAGCGATCTGCGTTTTGGTCGGCTTGTCGATCTTATCCGCAAAGACGAGAGCCGAATTTCTTTTTCCTTGTAAATTGATCATTATTTCTCCTGTTTGATTTGAAAATTTTCCTATTGCTTACGAAACTGTAGATTGCAGACATAATGATCAACTCCTTTTTTCTTTGATATGCTCAGTATAGCATAGTTGCGGTATTTTGTCAATAAAAGAAAACGGCTCTCCTTGAGGAGAACCGTTTGTGAGCTTATTTTGAGAATTAAGCCTTGCCTGCGCAACCCAGAACGTTTACCAGCTTGTGGCGAACCAGTTCCTTGATATTTGCTCTTGCGGGCTTCAGATATTCTCTGGGGTCGAACTTGTCGGGATGCTCGTTGTAGAACTTACGGATGGTACCGGTCATTGCAAGACGCAGGTCGGAGTCGATGTTGATCTTGCAAACTGCCAGCTCTGCAGCGTGACGGAGCTGTTCTTCGGGTACGCCGATAGCGCCGGGCATCTTACCGCCGTTCTCGTTAACCATCTTCACGTATTCCTGAGGAACGGAAGAAGAGCCGTGCAGAACGATGGGGAAGTTGGGCAGCTTCTTGGAAACCTCTTCCAGGATGTCGAAGCGAAGCTGAGGATTGGTGCCGGGCTTGAACTTGTATGCACCGTGGGAGGTACCGATCGCGATTGCCAGAGAGTCACAACCGGTTCTGGTTACGAACTCCTCAACCTCTTCGGGACGAGTGTAGTGTGCGCTATCAGCAGAAACGTTTACTTCGTCTTCAACGCCTGCCAGAGCACCCAGCTCAGCCTCAACCACTACGCCGTGAGCGTGTGCATATTCAACCACCTTGCGGGTGATCTCGATGTTTTCTTCAAAGGGCTTGGAGGAAGCGTCGATCATAACGGAGGTGAAACCGCCGTCGATGCAGGACTTGCAGGTCTCGAAGCTGTCGCCGTGGTCCAGATGCAGAACGATCGGGATCTCGGGGCATTCGATAACTGCTGCCTCAACCAGCTTTACCAGATAGGTGTGGTTTGCATAAGCGCGCGCACCCTTGGAAACCTGCAGGATCACGGGAGCCTTTTCCTCGCGGCAAGCCTCGGTGATCGCCTGAACGATCTCCATATTGTTTACGTTGAAAGCACCTACAGCATAGCCGCCTGCGTATGCCTTCTCAAACATTTCCTTACTTGTTACCAGTGCCATTTTTTAAATCTCCTTTTTTCTAAATGATGGTGTTGGTTCACATCTCTTATTGTATCAATTTTTTTTGCCGTTGTCAAGTCCTTCTTGAAGTTTTGTGAGGCTCAGAAAGGAATTTGTATGCAAAATTTTTTATAAAAAAGTGGGTGCTGTGGGTGCAGAAAAAGGGAAATGCGGAGCAATCATTAAAAAATCGTAAATTTCATAAAAAACGATTGATTTTTTTGGCGAATTGTGGTATAGTATTTTTTGCGTGCGAAAATGCAAATAATATAATTACGATAAAAAGGAATGGTTAAGAACTATGTCTACTTTGAAAGGCGCTTGCATCATCGGTCAGTCCGGTGGTCCTACCTCTGTAATCAACGCATCTGCATACGGATGCATCAAGACCGCTCTTGAAAACGAGAACGTGACCGCAGTATACGGTGCGCTCAACGGCATCAAGGGTGTGCTGGACGATAACCTCATTGATATGTCCAAGGAAGATCCTACCGAGCTTTCTTATATGAAGTATACTCCCTCTTCGGCTCTTGGCTCCTGCCGCTACAAGCTGAAGGATGCTTCCGTGGACGACACCGACTACAAGAGAATTCTTGAGATCTTCAAGAAGTACAACGTTCGTTACTTCTTCTACAACGGTGGTAATGACTCCATGGATACCTGCAACAAGATCTCCAAGTTCATGCTGGAAAACGGCTACGAGTGCCGCGTAATGGGTATTCCCAAGACCATCGACAACGACCTTGCAGGAACCGACCACTGCCCCGGCTTCGCTTCTGCCGCTAAGTATATCGCTACCTCTATGATGGAGATCTACCACGATGCAAGAGTATACGATACCGGTATGATCACCGTTGTGGAGATCATGGGTAGAAACGCAGGCTGGCTGACTGCTTCCGCAGCTCTGGCAAGCGCAAAGGGTGCAGGTCCCGACCTGATCTACTGCCCCGAGAATGATTTCGATATGGACACCTTCATTGCAAAGGTGAAGGAGATCTATGCAGCTAACGGCAAGTGCATCGTTGCAGTTTCCGAGGGTATCCACGATAAGAACGGCAAGTATATCTCCGAGTACGGCAATGACCTGTCCAACGCCAAGGACGGATTCGGTCACGCTCAGCTGGGCGGTCTGGCTTCTTACCTTGCAGGTGTTCTGAAGAAAGAGACCGATGCAAAGGTAAGAGGCATCGAGCTTTCTCTGCTGCAGAGATGTGCTGCTCACAGCGCTTCCCAGACCGATATCGAGGAGTCCTTCAATGCAGGTAAGACCGCTGTTGAAAAGGCTACTGAAGGCATCACCGACAAGATGGTTGGTTTCGTTCGCAGCTACGATGAGAACGGCAACTACGTTTGCAACTACGAGCTCTTCGAGCTGACCGTTGTGGCAAACACCGAGAAGAAGATCCCTGCTGAGTGGTTCAACGAGACCAAGGATGGTCTGACCGAGGAATTCGTGAAGTACGCTCTGCCCCTGATCCAGGGCGAGACCCAGCTTCCCAAGGAAGACAGCCTGCCCAGATTCGTAAAGCTGAAGAAGGTTAAGGCTACCGTTTAATTCAACCAAATATATGAAAAAGGCGTCATTACGGCGCCTTTTTTATCATTTGGAGAGTTCCAGATAAGTGAGCAGTGCCTTTGCAGAGAAAAGCATGATACCTGTATGTGGAATTTCATCTCCAGGGCTGAGGACAAGTTGCCCGGAGCGCAGGTTTGCTCGTACTTCATTCGGGGAAGGGTGGCAAAGAAGGATTTTCATTTGTTTTTTGTGTTGGAATTCGTTATCTAAACAGGATGTAAAATCGTAATTTTGAAATTTCTTGAGGTTTCCTTCAAAAGGAGGACAGAAGCGGTAAAGCGGGATGATGTATTCGAAAAGATATAGTCCGCTTTCGTGAAAGTGCAGGTTGCACATTTTGATGGGAGCATCAAAAAACTTTATGGAAAGAACCTCTTTATCGGATACGATGTGAAAATCGCACCGTGTATCTTTGCGTGTACCAAGCAACCATATTTTCCTTCCGGGGTGTATTTTGAACCCGTTTTTCTTGCAAGCACTTCTCAAACGAAAGAAAAAGAGAATTCTTTTTACGAAAAAACGTAAATAGAAAAGGATTAAGACAACAATTGCGATTTCAAATAAGAATAGAACAAACTTCATAGAACACCTCTTTAGCTGTTAGTGTATTTAAGACATGAAATAATTTTTCAGCACAAATTACAACCTGTGCAACCACAGCACCTATTTACTGAGGGCTTCCAGCTTCCTTTTAATATTCAGAAACTGAGGGTCATCGGAAATCGTCTTATAAATTTCATTGCAGTTCAATCTACTTAAATAGGCTTCGTGAAGGGGCATCTCACTTCCTTTGGCGCTCCATCTGTCTTCGTAATGCACACCGCGTACCATAGGAGAAGTGTGGTCAATTTTTGAAAATCCTTTCATTTTCTCGCAATGTTGGTACATTTCTTCCAGTTCACAGAGCGCCTGCTCCTTTCGATCCATCATAAGAGAATATTCCGCCATGCGACAGCACATTACAGCAAGCCGGTCCTCGAAAACGCCGAAATCTCCATTGCGGAAAATGATATGATAGATGGTGTATACATCCTTGATTATATCGTGTTTTTCTTCGTTGGTGTAATTGGGTGAACCCGAAATCAACCGTCCGGTGTAGCTCATAATTTCATTGCATATGTTCCACAAGTAGTTTTTACAATGCTTTTCAAGTTCGTCGCCTTTCAGAATACTCATGAGGAGATCTTTGTTTTGCGGAACCATTTTGGCGTATTCCAGCGCTTTTTCGTGTTCCCCTATATCATTATGGATAAACGCAAGCAGTTGTATGGCGCCGTAGTGGTATTTGGCATCGCCCTTTTCAAGCAGTTTTTTAGAGAGTTTAATGATTTCGTCTTTGCTGTTTTTATGCTCTACAGCATAAAGGTCATACATCAGATTATGGATCACGGTATCCTCGTTTGGATATTTTTTATAGATTTCGCGGCATAATTCAAGACGTTCTTTTCTTTTTCCTTGATGGATGAGGATCTGCGCTTGTTCTTCAAATTTCGCAAGCTCTTCCTGCTTTTTTACAGAATCACAGCCCAAGATATAATCAACGGTAGTATCGTAAAAAGATGCAATGTGGGGCAAGAGAAGAATATCGGGCATTCCTATCCCGCGTTCCCACTTTGAAACGGATTGTACAGAGATATTAAGGTGTTGGGCTAATTCTTCTTGGGTGTTTCCTTTATGGATTCGCAAATCCCTGAGGTTTTCGGCAAGTTGTGGTTTCATAAAGACCTCCAAAGAGAGTAACAAACGTAGGTTCTGTATTCATTATATCGTTTTTTTGAAATAATACAATGACCGCTTTGTTGAATTTGGGTTGAAAAAATCAACGCATGGGTTAATAATTTTGCTTTCAGTCATTAATGCTGTTATATTTTGTTCCGTTTTCATAACTATATCATAACTATACTGAAAAATCAAGTAATGTAACAAACGGTTGCGTTTAATGTGTTTAAACAAAAAGTGCGCACCTGCCCAAGCGGCAGGTGCGCCTTGTCAACCGTAGTATTGTCAGATCGTTCTTCCCGAATGGCAGGTGAAATAAAGGATCTGGGTATCGGAAGAAAGCTTCTTCAACGCTTCAAGTGCTTTTTTGCAGTTTTCATCGTCGAGATAGACGAAGGGGTCGTCCAGCACCAGGAAAGGACACTCCTCGGGGTATGCCACCTTCAAAATGGCAAGGCGCATACAGACGTTTGAAAGCACCACGAAGGCGCTGTTGAAGTTATCGCTCTTTCGAAGCTCGCCGTTTCGCTCAAACTGCAGGCTCATATCGGAGGGCATCACCTTCAGTCCTTCACAAAGGGCAGGGTCGATCTGCAGAGCGTACTCCTCGTATGCCGAGCGTACGGGCTCGGTATACTTGTTTACCAGCTCGTTGTGGGTATCCTCCAAAAGGCTTGAGGTCAGCTCCAGGATGCGCAGTCGGTCGCACTCCTGCTCCAGCTTTTCTTCAAGCGCCAAAAGCTCATCCTCTGCCTCCGCAAGACCTTCGGCGATCTCAAGGGCGTTTTCAAGGGCAAGGCGGTCATCTGCCGCGCTCTTTTTTAACTCCTCAAGTGTGCTGTTCAGCTCCTCCCATTCACCCTCTCTTGGAGGCTCAGCTTCAGAAATAGCGGAAAGATCCACGCTCTTTTCATACTTCTCAAGATCTGCTTTTCTTGATATATACTCTTTTGAAAGCTCTGTAAAGTCCTTGGCGTACTGCTTGACCGTTTTCAAAAGCACCTCTTCACTTGCCTCTTCATGTTGTTCCTTCAGATAGCAAAGAAGTGCCGTGCGAAGCTCGATCTGCATTCTTCCTGCTTCCTTTGCGGCATTTGTCCGCTCGGCACTGCGATTCTGCACCGTTTTCACGTTTTGAAGATACTGCAGATATTGACTCTTTAACGTGGTCAGCTTTTTTTCGTATTCGCAGGAGGGAAGTGGGTAGGGGGCAAAGAAGGAGTCAAGCTTGGACACAAGCTCTTGCTGTGTTTTTAAAAGCTCGTCTGCCTCAACACTCGCTTTTTTAAGCTCTTCCTTCAGCTCAAGATAGCGCTTTCTGTCGTCATAAAGACGGGAAAGAAAAAGTGAACGATCGTTCACCTTGTATCCGAGCGACAAAAGACGGTCTTCAATCATCTTTTGTTCCTTCAGATAGTCGGGGGCTGCGTTTGCCTTGGTTGCACCTTTGGCTTGATTCAGCACGACCGCACCAATCACCAAAAGGACGAGTGCGATCGCTACTGCCACGACACCCAAAACGGTCATCACAAAGAAGAGAACGATCGCACATAGAAGCAGCAAAACGCCTGCAATCAGCACACCCGTTCCCAACTTTTTCATGGATGTGCTTCTTTTTTCACGCTCTTTTGAAAGCTGCTCTTCGGCAATCTCCTTCGCTTTCATGCCGTTTTCCATTGAGCGGAGCATATGGATCTCCCCTTCAGAGGGAAGATCCTTTGCAAACCTTTGGTGCAGGGCATCGTATTCTGCGCTCTTGCCGGGATCGCTGATTCTCTTTAGGTCTGCATTGACTTTTCGAAGCGCATCAGCATCATTTGATACGTCTTCAAACTGCTTTTCCTGTAGCTTGCCGTAGAGCTTTTGCTCCTCGATCAGCGCATTTTCAAGAGCTTCGTCCTCGACACTTCGCTCTGCTTGCTTGCGTTGCGCATCGATATTTAAAGCCTTACGATCAAACCGGGCAATCTGTTCGTCTGAAGGGAAGGAGGCGCCGTGCTGTTCGATGAACGAATCAAGACGACCTTTGGCTTCGGCGACCTGTTCCTTGTGTGTTTCAAGCTGTCTTTTCTGTTCAAGGAGTCCTGCGTGCTTTGATAAAAAGACCATTCGATCTGCGATGGGCTTTTGTTTTTTTTCATTATCAGCCAGCTTTTTTTGATAGTCCTCAGCCAAAGCCGAAGCAGAGATACAACGGTTTTTGTCTGCGGTGCATTTTTTGATCTCGTCTTTGCATTTGTCGATAGAACCGCTATTCCTTTTTGAATAGTTCTTGGATGCCTTTAAAAGAGCACTCAGAGCCTTATCGTAAAAATCGGTATCGTTGATTCCTTCCACGTAACTGCTGATGCGGGGCATCATTCCGAGAATTGATCCCTGCTCCTTGCCGGTAAAGCAGGCGGTGGCAAGAAAGGACTCCTTTGGAATGCCCAGAAAATATTCGCCCGGTGAGGAAGAGGGAAGGATCTTTTCTCCGCTTTGCAGATCGTATACCGTTAAGGCATCTTTCGTTTCGCTTTTTGAATCAAAGGTGCGCTCGATACGATAGAGCTTGCCCTTTGACTCAAGGGTCAGACTCCCTCCGTATTTTCCTCCGCCCCAGGGCAGGTATCGGGCACGGTCCTTTAAGCCCTTATCTGTTGTGCGAAGCGAGTCCATACCGTAAAGCATGGCGAGAATGAAGGCGGAAAGGGTGGTTTTCCCCGTGCCGTTTCTTTGAAAAAAGGCATCGAATTCGGTGTTAAACTGTTTTTTATAACCTGAAAGTCCACCGAAGCTTTCAATATAGCAGGAAATCAGCTTCAATGCTCCTCTACCTCCTCTCCCGAAAGGGCGCGCAGGCCCTGACGGATCACTCTTGCCTGATCCTCTTCACTTAAATCCGAGGCAAGAACCTTGCGGATAAACGCCCCCTTTAAGGACATTTCTTCCCTGTATTCCTCGGGATCAATCTTCAAAGTGGTATTGTTTTTTACCCTTGCATGGAAAAAACGTTCCTTCAGCTTCTTTTCCAGATCCTCGGGATAGATCTGCGCTTTGCTTCCCACCGATCCCGTAAGCTCCACACGAACAAGATCATCGTTTTCAAGCAGGGCAAGATGGGCAAGCACCTTTTTTTCAACATCAAAGCCGTCCTCAAGACCGCTGACGTCCACCGTGATGTTGTGGATCATCCTTTTTGCAAAAGGCACGAAGGTGGATCTGACGGTATTGCCGCTGATGTCCAGCATCACGAAGCCTTTCTTTCCCGTTTCATCATAGCCTCGCCCTTCAAGACAACCGCTGTAGCAGTAAACACCCCGCTCGTCAAGCCGACCTTGCTTGTAGCTGTGGATGTGCCCCAAGGCGAGGTAGTCGATATTCTTGTTTTTTAACATCGGCAGGATCACCGTGTCAACGGCAGGCTCACTGCGGCTGTCGATGGTTTGTCCGTGAAGCATTACCAAATTCACCTTGCTGTTGTCGGTAAACAGGGAATCGTAAAGTAAAGCACAGTTTTCGTTCGTCTGCTCGATGCCGTAAATATCCACCTCGCCGTAGGAGTATTTCGTCCACTGATCTTCAAAGGTTTTCAGGTTTTCGGGCAGATTTCCTTCTTCGGAAAGGGAACGGTCGTGGTTGCCCGAAAGACAGAGAAAATCCACTTCGGGATAGAGGGCAACGATCTTCAAAAAATGATTTTTGGCGCTGACGGAGATCTTTTCTTCATCAAAGATATCACCGGAAATCAAAACAGCGGCAACATTTTCTTCTCTTGCCCTTTCGGCAAGACGCTCGAAGGTATCAAGAAGCTCGCGCCGCCGTAGCCTTGCCTTTTCTTTTGAAAGCCTGCTGTCCAGCGCCGAAGCTAAATGCAGATCGGCACAATGAATGAGTTTCATAAGTAGTCCTCGCCCTTAAAGCATAAACTGTTCAATGTAGTTTTTGGTAAATGCCACGCCCGCATCGCCGAGCGCCCCGTGCCAGGTTCTGGAATGGGGTTCAATGCTCAGGTCTCCATTATAGTCTCTTGCATAAAGGATCGAGAAGACAGAGCCCCATTTGATGTCGTCCATTCCTGCGGGCGGATCGTCTACCCAGCGCTTGCCCGCGTGAGTGGTGCCCTTAACGTGGAAATGAGCGATACGCTCGCCCCAATCGGAAAGCTCGTCAAGATAATTATCGCCCCGGTTATAGGCGTGGGAGCAGTCGTATTTGATCTTCAGCCCGGGCAGTTCACCTAAAACGATCTCCCAGTCGCGAGGGGTGACGATAAAATTGTTCCAATCGCAGTTTTCAACTGCAATATTGATCCTGCCGTCCGCTCTTTCAAGCAGTCTGCCGAACAGCTCGATCGCGCAGGAATAGTTTTTATAAAGGCTGACGCTCTCGTCCTTGTTGATGCCGCAAACGTAGGTCTTGGCACCTAGATCAATGGCGGCATCGATCTGCGCCAGATAGACCTTCATCCGATCCTCGTGCACGTAGCCGCCCACGTTGATATCGTGGTTCCATCTGCCCACGCAGGAGATGTCGATACCCGTCCGTGCAATTTCGTTTTTAATGCCTTCAGATGCACTTAAAAACAGTTCCGCCTCATGCTGATTGTTGGTGCAGATTTCAATGAAGGAAAGTCCCTGTTCCTTTACCTTGTCAAAATCTGCAGCTGAGTATCCTTTGATTCTTCCAAGACGCATAGAGTGTACCTCGCTTTCTTTAGTATTTTGATTATACCAAATATAAAAAAGAATGGCAAGCGGTTTGACAAAAAAAATTGTTTATGCTATAATAAAACATCACATATCAAGGAGGACGAAATGAAGCTTGCCGATAAATTAAACGAAGCGGGAAAAGGGCAGATCCCCTTCCATATGCCGGGACACAAGCGTGCCTCCTTTGCCCATCTTGAAGGGATAAACTACCATATCGATTTCACAGAGACGCCCGATAGCGACGATCTGCATCATCCAAGCGGCTTGCTTCTTGAAAGCCAGAAGACACTTTCGGAGCTTTTTGGCACGGTGCGCTCCTACTATTCGGTCAACGGATCTACCGGGTGTATCCTTGCCGCCATCAGAGCGGTCACGGCGTCGGGTCAGAAGGCTCTTATTGCCCGCAACTGCCACAAGTCGGTTTTCAACGCTTGCGCTCTTTGCAGTCTTGAAACGGCATATCTTTTCCCTGAGGTTGGAGAAGACGGTATTTATCTTTCCGTTGAAGAAAAAGAGCTTGAAAAACGGTTGCGTAAAGAGGGGAACGTGGCACTCGTTGTGATCACTTCCCCCACCTACGAGGGTGTTTTATCGGATATTACCGCTCTTTCTGATATCTGTCATGCTCACGGGGCGTTGCTGATGGTTGACGAGGCACACGGTGCGCATCTTGGCTTTTACGATCCCCAAATCCGCTCCGCCACCGCTTGCGGCGCTGATCTGGTGGTGCAGTCCTTTCACAAGACCTTGCCCGCCTTTACCCAAACGGCAGTTTTACACCTTTGCTCAGATCGTGTAGATGAGGAGCTGCTTAGCGAGCAAATGGCGATCTTTCAGTCCTCTTCTCCCTCATATCTTCTGCTGTCCTCTCTTGACGGCTGCGTGTCCTTTTTGAAGGAGAACGGAGGATGCTTTGTTCGTTGGCGTAATGCCGTAACGAAAGCAAGAGTCCGTCTTGCGGCTTTAAATAAGCTACGGCTTTTTGAAGGAGAGGGTGGATACCTTTACGATCAAAGCAAGATTCTGATCCTTACTGACCGTGCGGGCATCACGGGACAGGATCTTTACGATCGGTTATATGAAAAGGGGATCGTTTGTGAGATGGCGGCATATAACAGCCTTCTTGCCATGACCGGGGCAGGTGACTGTGAGGGAAGTCTTGAAGCGTTGGCAGACGCTTTGATTGCCGTTGACGGTGAGCTTACCGAAGGGATCTTGCCCATGCCTCCGCACACGAGAAGAGAGCCGAACGTCTTGATCGCTCTTCATGCCTGCCATCGGAAAAAGAGAGAGCGCATTCCCTTAACGGATGCCGTCGGTCGCATTTGTGCTGCTTCCGTGTATCTTTATCCTCCGGGAAGTCCTTTGCTTTTGCCGGGAGAAGAGATCACGCAGGAGATTGTTTCTTTGCTTGAGCGTTACGAGAACGTTGGCATTTCGGTGAACGGAATTGCAGACGGCATAGCGGTGCTTTGTGAGGAGGGCTAAAGTTTTTTCACTTTTTTTGCCGAATTTTTATAAAAGCATTGACATTTTGAAAGAAACGATTTATAATAACAGTAACGTTTTAGCAAAAGGAGATTTACCCATGAAAAGAATCCAGACCCTGAACACCAGAGATCTTGCAAAGAGCGTAAAGAACGG
>JAGBIB010000076.1 GCA_017935195.1 Clostridia bacterium | reverse complement strand
GAACAAGCTCAGGAGCTTCATCCTTCGATTTGTCCCTTCACCCTTATAGTCGGTTTTTTTGAAAAAACATCACGCACTTTTTGAAAATTTTTTCAAATTTTTTCAACAAATTTTCGGTCGTTTTGATTTTTCCTCATTTTTTAAGAAGCAAAGCTGAACATACGCTGAAACAAGCACATCCAAGCGCTATTGAAAGTTCTTCAACCCAAGATCATTCAAAGGTCTTGCAATTCTCCGATCTTTTTGTTATACTGTAAATAGCAGAATGCCTTGACATTATGGCATACATCATCAAAGATCTAAATCAACATCAAAAGGAGAACTACTATGATCTATCAGATCTGGGGAGAGAATCTTCCCGCAGTCACCATTACCCTGCAAAAGGGTGAGAGCATCTTCACCCAATCGGGCGGCATGACTTGGATGAGCGACAATTTTAAGATGGAAACGGGCGTAAAGGGTGGCATTGCCAAGGGCATCGGCAGAATGTTCTCGGGCGAATCACTCTTTATGGCAAGCTATACCGCCACCGAAGACGGCGCACAGTTCACCGCTTCCTCCGCATTCCCCGGCAAGATCCTTGCATTTGAGATCGGACAGGGGCAGGAGCTGATCGCCCAGAAGGGTGCCTTCCTTTGTGCTACCGACGGCATCGTAATCTCCACCGCATTTTCGGGTGTAAAGGCGGGCTTCCTTGGAGGAGACGGCTTTATTTTACAGCGCTTCTCGGGTGAGGGCACCGTCTTTTTGGAGATCGACGGATCGGTTGAGTGCATCGAGTTGGCTCCCGGAGAAAAATACAAGGTCAACACCGGCAACGTCGCCCTCTTTGATAGCTCGGTCCAGTATTCGGCTGAAATGGTGAAGGGCTTTAAAAATGTGCTCTTCGGCGGTGAGGGACTCTTCCTGTCCACCGTTACCGGCCCGGGCAGAGTATGGCTGCAAACCATGTCCGCCCGTGAGCTGGCGGCGCGCATCGGCGGATACATTGCCGCCAAAAAGTAAAGAACAAAGGGCGGTTGTTCGCAAGGACGTTTTGTAAAACAGCCGATCGGGAGAAAGAAAACGGCAGCACGGAATTCTGAATGAATTCCGTGCTGCGGTTTTTTCGTTTAAAACTCACTTTACCTTATATCGCATACACGGTCTGCCGCCGGTTTCGTAGTTGATTTCGGAAAGTAAAATTCCCTTTTCGGTAAGATGGTTCAGATATCTTCTGACCGTAACGCCCGTAAGACCGATGCGTTCTGCAATCTCATCCCCCGTCATCCATGCAGACGGGTTCTTTTTCATTTCGTAAAGAACGGTCTGCAAGGTCTTTTCCTGGATTCCTTTGGGATAGAGCTCCTCGCTCTTTTTATGGGAGCGTTCAATGATAAAATCGATGTTTTTCTGATCGAGCGTATCCAGATCCTTCAGTGCCAAAAGATGTGAAACGTATTTTTCAAGCGCAATACGAAAACGGTCATAGGTAAAAGGCTTGACGAGATAGTCCACCACTCCAAGATGCAAGGCTTCTTCCAAGGATGCGCGGTCGTTTGCCGCCGTTACCATAATAATATCCACCGACTTTTTATTCTTTCGAATCTGACGGAGCGTTTCAAAGCCGTCCATCAGTGGCATATATACGTCCAAAATAATCAGATCCACGTCGTTGCTTTCAAGATATGCAAGCGCACCTTTTCCGTCCTTGCATTTTTCCACAACGCGAAAGGCTTTATGGCGATTGACGTACTGCTCGTTGATCATGGCTACCATCGGATCGTCCTCAACGATCAAGACCTTATACTCCATTTTCTTACTCCTTTATTTACCGAAGCTTACGGTAACCGCAGTGCCTGTGCCGAATTGCGATTCAAGGGTGATCTCTCCGCCCAGGTTTTCCACTATTCGTTTGACCTGATAAAGCCCCGTTCCTCTTCCTTCCGCTTTGGTCGAATAACCGTTCAAGAATACTTTTTCCATATTCTCCGGTTTGATGCCAACGCCCGTATCGTTTACCGTAATCAAGAGCGAGCCCTGCTTTGAACAGATGCCGAACACCAGCTCCTTCGCTTTGTCATACTCACCGCTTTCTTCATTCATCGCGTCAAAAGCGTTATCGATGAGATTGCCGATCACGGTGATCAGCGTTTCGGTGGGAATGGGATAATCGCTTTCCCGAAACACCGAGCCCTTCTCCAAAACGAACCTCACGTTCAGCTCGGATGCTCTTGCCGATTTGCCAATGAGCAGAGCTGCGACCGCAGGCTCGGAGATCGCCGACATTATTTTGCTGATGGTTTCTCTTTGCACAATGGTGATATTTTCGATATAAGCGGATGCCTTATCGTACATTTCCATTTGTAAAAGCCCGAGAATAACGTGGAGCTTGTTGGTGAAATCGTGGTTGTTTGCTCTCATAGAGTCCACAAGGTATCTCGTTCCCGCAAGATCCTCCATCAGCTTGATATATTCCTCCCGGTTATGCAGAATACCGACTGCACCGATGATCTCGTTCTCCTTTTTGATCGGGATACGGTCTATAAGAAGATTGGTGTTTTCAAAACGCGACTCGTGTACGCCGAATTCCTTTTCACCGACTAAAAGCGTCCTTTCAAATACGGCGGGATCGCAGATCGTTTGAAGGGGATGACCGACGATATCGGTCTGCGCAGAAGGTTCCTTGCATCCCAGCATTTTCATTGCGGCGGTGTTGATAAATTGCACCGTTTCGTTTTTGTCAATGGCAAGCACTCCCTCCGCCAGTGATTCCAAGATATTATCTCTCACTTGGTACATCGCGGAAAAAACGTCCGGCTCATAGCCGAGAAGCTTCTTCTTAATGTTCTTTGAAAGCTCCGCGGAAATGATCACCTCCAACAGAATGGCACCGGCGGTGATCAATGAGAAGATCCACAGCGTTTGAAGCGTTTCTTTTTGGATGTTCGCTTGAAGCATTACCGTGATAACGAAGCCGGCGTACCTTCCGCCCTCATCATAAATAG
The DNA here is from genome assembly GCA_017935195.1 of Clostridia bacterium. Taxonomy (GTDB): domain Bacteria; phylum Bacillota; class Clostridia; order Oscillospirales; family CAG-272; genus UBA11512. Next base: position 6,129 of record JAGBIB010000076.1, on the reverse strand, counting down.
CGGCATAGGCACGGCGTTGCTTTCCCGAGGGACCGTCGCCGTCCTCGGCATAGAACTCGTTATCCTCAAATACGGGCAACGTCCCGTCGTATATCGTGCCGATCAAGGCGTGATTGGTGTGATACAAACGCACGTTATCTGCGCTGACAATGGAAATAGCGTCAACGTCACCAAGGGATTTTTGAAGCGAATCGAAATACTCGATGACATATTCGGTGGTTATTCCGCTTTCTATATCGTCAAGCAACGGAGAAGCGGCGATCGTTTGAGAAATATTTTGCAGATTCAGATCCCGTTTCTGTGTCTCGTAGCTTATGTTGATGATAATTCCCGCGCCGCCAAGCACGACGGCGAGCAATATGATCAGTATAAACTGCGTTATGAATATTCTCTTTTGTATTTGGGTAATGGATTTTCTTACCGCCAAGCTCTTTTTTTTCATATCTACCGCCCAATGCGTGCCGTTTTCATTATTATAGCATATTTTACTTTCAAAAACAGCTTTTGAAAGTAAAATAAATGAAAAAAATAAAAAACGACGTTCCTTATTTTCGTAAAATTGATCTATGCGTTCCTTTGTGATAGGATGGGAGCACCGAATAGCACAAAGGAGATTTACCTATGGAAATTGCACCTATTCTCGAAACAGTCATGCTTGTATGCTTCGGCTTTTCCTGGCCTATAAATCTGATCAAAGCGTACAAGGCAAGAACGGCAAAGAGCACGAGCCTGCCGTTCGTCCTTCTGATCATCGCAGGGTACGTAGCCGGCATTTCGGCAAAGATCATTATGGGAAATATCAACTACGTATTGGTCGCGTATCTGCTCAACCTTGCCATCGTTTCTCTCAACCTCGTCGTGTATTTCAGAAACGCGGCGCTTGACAAACAAGCGAATAAGAACTAAAGGAGGTCACGGATATGTTTGAAAAAGAGATCGTAAAATATAAATTCCTCAATCAACTTGCCGAAGCTGACGGTACGGTTATTTTCGGCGGGGACAGTGACGCTTCTATTCCTCTTGGAGAATTGAAGCAAGCCTTCGCACTGAGCGGCAACATCTACAACCGCAGTTTTTCGGAGCTTTCGGCAGCTGATGCGTCAAGAGTTTACAGTGAATGCGTTGCCGAGCTGTACCCCGACACCGTCATCGTACATATAGGAGCGGCAGACGTGTCCGACTTTAGCGGTAATGAAGCCGCATTCGAAAAAAACTACCGCGCGCTTATCGGTACGATCAGAGAAAAAAACAAGGGGTGCCGCATTGTCATCGTAGACTTGAAAAATCACGGCAACGATCCCACCGTGGCAGAAATCAACAAGCTTCTTGGCAAGATTGCCGATTCTGAAAAGTGCGCGTTCGAGGACATTTCGGCAAAGCGCTCGTGGAACGTTAAGGCAAGCTGCGAAACCACCTCTCTTCTCTATGACGTCGGCTTTGACAGACCTTTGAATATCAAACGCCCCATATACAATCTTGTCAGAATTCTGTTTTGCTACGAAGGCTGAACCCAAAAGTGTCCTGCGCCCAAATGGAGCAAAACTCTTTTGGAATCTGCGATACCGTGCTTGATTTTCATCCGATCGGTCTTTTCGCCCATCGGCGGATGCATTGCCGCCAAAAAGTAAGGCACAAAGGACGTATAAGTTTTTTTGAAAGTGTGAATTTCCCTCTTGCTTTTTCTTGAAAACTGTGCTAAAATACAAATACTAAACATATTCACGGAGGAATTGATCATGGCTTACAAGATTTCCGCAGATGAATGCATCGGTTGCGGCGCATGCGCAGGCGAATGCCCCGTTGGCGCTATCACCGAGCAGGACGGCAAGTATGTAATCAACGCTGACGAATGTCTGGATTGCGGCGCATGCGCAGGCGTTTGCCCCGTAGGCGCTCCCAAGGGCGAATAATCGGCTACACATACGATAAACCAAGGGCACCCACCGCACGTGAGGTGCCCCGTTTATTTTAAAGGAAGAAGTAAGAGTGAATAGTGAAAAAGTAAAGGACACGCCCGCAGAACAGGCAAACATCATCAACGACGGTCTGACCCTTTTGCAAAACGACGAGCATTTAAAATTCGGCACCGATGCCCTTTTACTTGCCGCCTTCGTGAAAAAAGCGCAAAAAGGGGCAGAGCTGGGTGCGGGAAACGGTGTGATCTCCCTGCTTTGCGCCCAAAGAGGACGGCTTGAGCACATCGACGGCTGGGAGATCCAGCACGATGCCGCAGAGCTTTTTAAAAGAAACGTGGAGGAAAACGGTTTTTCAAGCCGCATTTCCGTGATCAACGAGGATCTGCGCTCTGTCAGGGGCGAGATCGAAGGTCGCTACAATGCCGTTTTCACCAATCCACCCTATATGAAGGTAGATGCGGGCAAGGATTGTTCCTTCCTTCAAAAGCAGATCGCACGCCACGAAGTGGCGGGAGACATCTACGATTTTTGCCGTGCAGGTGCGAAGCTTCTTGCCTACGGCGGTGATTTTTACTGTGTTTACCGTCCCGACCGCCTGGTGGACCTGCTCCTTGCCATGCGGCAGGCGGGCATTGAGCCAAAGCTTTTGCTCACCGTCTGCGAAAGCCCGCGCCATAGTCCCTGCATGGTGCTGGTAAAAGGTAAGAAGGGGGGCAATGCAGGACTGTACGTCCCGCCCGTCTTCTTCATTTCGGAAGGCGAAAACAAGAGCGAAGACTATTTATATCTGCTCAATAAGGGCGAATTTCCGAAAAAATATCTGAGACCCTGAAAAAGGAGAGTCTATGAGCGACATCCATACCGAAGAAAAAAACAAGGTGGTGGGCGGCACCCTTTATCTGGTGGCAACCCCCATCGGCAATCTTGCAGACCTCTCTCCCCGCGCCCTGAAGGTGCTGTCGGAGGTAGATTTCATTGCAGCAGAGGACACCAGAAACAGCCAGAAGCTTTTAAGCCTCTTTCAGATCTCCAAGCCCATGCTCTCCTATTTTGAGCATAACGAGCGCATGAGGGGCGGTCAGATCGCAGAACGGTTAAAAAGAGGCGAGTCCTGCGCACTCCTCACCGATGCGGGTACGCCCGCAGTGTCCGATCCGGGACAGGAGCTGGTGAGAAGCTGTATTGCGGAGGGCATTCCCGTCACGTCAGTACCCGGCTGCTGTGCCGCCATCAACGCTCTGGTGCTTTCGGGAATGAACACCGACCGCTTCGTTTTCGAGGGTTTTTTAAAGGGCAACAATGCTTCCAAAAAGCGCCGTCTTGACGAGCTTTCGGGCGAGCAACGCACTCTCATTCTCTATGAAGCCCCCCATAGGCTTAGAGACACCCTCTCCCTTTTAAAGGATGCCTTTGGAGAGAAGCGGCAGATCGCCCTTTGCAGAGAGATGACCAAGCTAAACGAAGAGGTCCTGCGCCTGACCCTTTCGGGAGCGGTTGAATACTATGAGCAGACCGAACCCAGAGGAGAATACGTACTCATCCTTGAAGGAAAGCCCGAAAAGGAGGGACTATTCTTTGAAAACATGACGGTGGAAGAGCACGTCACCTTCTACGAGCAGAGCGGTCTGAGCAGAATGGATGCCATGAAGGTAGCCGCCAAGGACAGAGGCGTGGGCAAGGGCGAGATCTACAAGCAGTTGATGAAAAAATAATAGAATCAAAAAGGATGTGTCAAATGCGTTCTGCATTTGACACATCCTTTTTTTAGGTAGGGTCTTTCAAAAGAATGACCTTTGTTTAGCCGTTGTCAGCGGGGGCTGCGGCATTGCTTACCACCTTGCCGCCCACCATGCCCGAAATGAGGGCAGACAGATCAAGACCCGTGGACTGCTTCACGCCCTCCATGACCTGGCTGGTGCTGGACATTACGTCCTTAACAACCTTGGTGGCGTTGCCGTCGCCGTACATCACGATGCGGTCGGTCTGTGCAAGAGGAGCGGCGGCGTTCTTCACCACCTCGGGCAGAGCCTGCAGGTACATTTCAAGGACGGATGCCTCACCCATCTTCTTCTGTGCCTCAGCCTTCTTTTCGATGGCTTCTGCCTCTGCAAGACCCTTGGCGCGGATACCCTCAGCCTCCTGCTCCATGGCATAGCGCATTGCTTCCGCCTCTGCCTTGCGGGCTTCTGCTTCCTTGATCGCCTCGTATGCCTTCGCGTCTGCATCCTTCTGACGGCGGATCAGGTCAGCCTCTGCTTCCTTCTCTGCGCGGTACTTCATGGCGTCTGCCTGCTTACGAACCTCTGCGTCCAGCTTTCTTTCCTTCAGTGCAATCTCCTTTTCAGCCAGCTCCGCTTCCTTTTCCTTTCTTGCGATGTCGGCATTGGAACGGGTGATCTCGATGGTCTTACGCTGATTCTCTTGCTGGATGGAGTATGCGGCATCTGCCTCTGCCTTCTTGGTGTCTGCCTTCACCTGCATTTCAGCCTGCTGGATGGCAAGGTCGGCATTCTGCTCGGCAATCTTCTTTTCTGCCTGCACCTTGATGGCGTTTGCCTCTTCCTGGGCGTTTGCGGTGGCAATGGAGATGTCTCTTTGCGCATTTGCCTTTGCGATCTGGGCGTTCTTGCGGATCTGCTCCACATTGTCGATACCCATATTCTCAATGGTACCTGCCGCATCCTTGAAGTTCTGAATATTGAAGTTCACCACCTCGATACCCAGCTTTTCCATATCGGGCACCACGTTTTCGGTGATCTTCTTGGCAACGCCCTGACGGTCCTGCACCATTTCCTTTAAGCCTACCGAACCCACGATCTCACGCATATTACCTTCCAGCACCTGCGTTACCAGAGCGGTCAGCTCCTGATGGGTCTTGCCCAATAGCGCCTCTGCCGATCTTTCAAGCAATTCGGGTTTGGAGGAGATCTTGATGTTGGCAACACCGTCTACCGTCACGTTGATGAATTCGTTGGTAGGCACTGCCTCGGAGGTCTTCACGTCCACCTGCATCACCTTCAAAGAAAGCTTATCCACTCTTTCAAAGAAGGGCACGCGGAAGCCCGCCTTACCGATGAGGATCCTTCTTTTGCGAAGACCGGAGATGATGTACGCCGTGTCGGGGGGCGCCTTGAGATAGCCTGCCAAGAAAAAGAGGACGATGAGCAGGACTGCCGCTGCGATTCCAATAAACAAATATTCCATAATAAACTCCTTTCAAGTTTAAAAAATGACTGTTTGGGGGATAAATGATCAAAAATGAGGTCACATAACGGGATTGTTGACGGCACTTCCCTGTATGATCCGAATACGCTCCTTGGCCTGTCTTTGAAGAATTGAGGAGGAATAGGCAATACACATCACCGTCAGCGCTGATATAAGTCTGTCCTTTCCGCCTTCAATCGGCTCCTGATAGTCGGCAAGCACTCTTTGTGCCGCCTCTTCATAGCATTCTGCGGTGCGTCGGGGAGAAGCCTGCATGGTCATAACGAAATACTCATAGAAGCTTTCGTCATCCACAATGTCATCCCGTTCGTCGTCAAGCTGTCCGTTGACATAGGAAAGAAGTCCGATGATCTCAGAGATACTCAGGCTGTCCTTTAAAAGATTGATGATGGCCAGCCTGCAAAACTGTCCGCGGGAATACTTTTTCGCAACGGGCGGAGAAACAAACTTTCTCTTGATCCAGTTTTGAATCGAATAGCCCTCCACCCCAAGAAGCAAGGTAACTTGGGAAAGCACCAGTCCTCCTGCGGCAAAAATGCCGTCAAGCAGATGCTTGCAATCGTCCTGATCCTTTAAAGGGAGGGTCGTTCCCGGAAGATAGGTCAGTTTCATAGCATTTTCTCTGAAAACCAGAGTCTCCTTTCTGTCTTTTGCACGTTTGAAGAAAAAGCAAGGCTGCGCGCCTGCCGTCGGTTTATTGCCCGTGTAAAGCAATTGACCGTCTCCTTTTTCCTCTGTGTCTGTATTATATCACATGGTCACGTGATTGTCAATAGGGTTTGCGTAACTTTTTTAAATTATTTTATAACTTTTTAAAAAAGTCTAAAAACCTCCGAATGCATCCTGCAGAGAAATCGAGTAGGAAGCTAACCATTACTTGATTAGCTGTCCTCTCACACCACCGTGCGTACCGATCGGTACACGGCGGTTCAATCATAAATAGTGCAGAGACTTGTACGCTTCGGATATGTCATAATATCCACGGCGT
>JAGBIB010000006.1 GCA_017935195.1 Clostridia bacterium | reverse complement strand
TGAGCATCTTATTGTACCACATTAGGAGATTTTTTGGTATAACCTTTGTTGCCCACCCGCATAGCGGGTGGTTGTCTGTTTCGCGCGCTTCGTCGCGCTCAACTGCCTAAAGGCATTAAAACAAAATAATGGCGGCGCCTCTCACGGCACCGCCCTTTTTTTGCCAACGTGTAATAAATCTTTTAATAAAATTTCGCTAACCCTATTGACTCTCCCCCTAACTATAATGATATACTACACTTGGAAGGTAGAAATAGCGCTGTTTTTACCCACATATAATTCCGGTGAAAGGATTTTACGATGTATAAGATTGGTGAATTATCAAAGCTATGCAACATTTCAGTTAAGACGTTGCGCTATTATGACGCAGAAGGCTTGCTTATTCCGGATATGATCGACAAGTTTACAGGCTATCGGTATTATTCTGCATCAAAGCTTGACGACTGTTACCGTATTATCGCGCTCAAAGAACTTGGCTTCTCTTTAGATGAGATCAGAACACAGCTTACAGCAAACGATACTGAAAAGATCACAGCGGAGCTTGACTCAAAAATCGCGGAACTGAATCAACTTATCATAACTACCGAAAAGCAATTACAAAAAATCGAAGAACTTAGGAAAAATCTGACAGAGGGGGAGTCAAAGATGTTTAATATTCTTATAAGAAAAGCAGACGAAGTGCGGGTTGCTTTTGTGCGCAAAAATTATGCGTCCAAATCTGATGCAATTTATGACATCTGTAAAATCAAAAAATCATTACCCAAAACCATCGTGGGCAAGAGAAGAATCGTAATCAATTACGAAACAGAATATAGAGAAAATGATTTTGACCTTGCATCTTGCGTGGAAATCACCGGAAGTTTGCCAAAAAACAGTCCCTATTCCGAAAAGATACTTTCATTTGACCGAAGCACGGCTACTCTGATTTGCAAAATAGAAGAGCTTGACGATGCCTATAAGGCAATGATCAAGCATCTCGACTGTACCTCCTACAAAGCCTGCGGAGCATATTATGAGATCTATCATAGTGATGATACCGTAGAATTAAAGGTACCCGTGTGCGCGAGTACCAATGAGCCTCTTTATCAAGCGGAGCATATAGCGCTGCCTTTTGAAAATGATCCCGATGCTTGCGGAAAATGGGAAATGATTGATATTCTTCCCACGCGCGAGCACTTTGTTTACGGAAAGCCCAAGTGCGGTCATCTTGCGTGGTTAAACGAGATTTATTTTATTGACGGCGGACAGTCCTATTGGTCTGTATTCGGTTGGACAAAGGGATACTTATTCACCCATGGACCCAAATCGCAAACGGTTTATATCAACAAATATACCATAGAGAATTATGAAGATCGAAAGCTGTTATTCCTTGAGATGTACAATTATTGTGACGGCGGGACGGATGGCACTTTTAACGTGCCCGAAATCTGGGTATATGAAAAGGTGAAAGATCAACACTATTCTTCACCCGATGATATCCAAAAATGCGATCCCATCGACTATCCCTTTATCAACGACCCTGCTATTCTTGGTACATGGAAGGTACGCGATTTTTACGTTACCGATCTTAGCGATTTTGATCCGAAACGTCAAAATTGGGCTACGGACGAGTTGTACCTTTTGAGGATGGAATTTAAGAAGGACGGCGTATTCTCATCAACCACTAAAAACGGAACGAACACCGGTGTCTCTTCTTGGACCAAAGGACTGATATTAAACCAAAGAAGCAAAACCGCATCTACCTATTTCATAAAAGAGATCAACGGGCAAGAATACCTGTTTAGAGAATGGAAAAGCGGGGATTATTCCTTCGGCGGCGGAAGAGCCTATTGGTACGTGTTTACAAGAGAATAGAAAGCCGCATTTTTTCTCTTTCCGCCTCCTCACGGAAGCAAAATAGCGTATTTTAACCGACAAGCAAAAAGATCGGGGTGTCTCAATTGCATTTCGCATTTGAGACACCCCGATCCTGTTATTTCATAAATCTCTTTTTAAAGGGCACTGCACAAAGGAAGCACACCGCTGTGCCAAGGGCGGCTATGCCTGCCCAAACGGCAAGAGTGAATGACCAACCAATCTTTTCTGAAAGCAGGGCGATGCCGTAGGTGGAAAGGGCGCTTCCAACGTAGGTACAGGAATTAAGTACACCCGAAACGGTGGACACCTTGCCGCTTCCCTTGAAAAAAGCGGGGATCATGCAAATGAGGATCAGGTTGACACCGTGCATACATCCCGTAAGGAGTGCCGAGAACAAGACCGAAAGAATTGCCCCCGAACCCGAAACGAAATTCAGCACCACCGCCGAAAGGAATCCGACCCCGAAAAAGAGTCCTGCGCAAACCATGGGATTCTTCAGCTTTTTTCTGTAGATAAAGGAGGCAAGCTCAAAGCAAAGGATGCTGAATATGGGCAATACCACACCCGTCAGGATGGAAACGGCGTTTCCAAGATCGTAGGTCTCGGAAATGTAAGAGGGCATCCAGGTAGTCACCCCGTCACGAAGCATTCCCTGCAGGACAATGGGAAGCATAATGCCCGCCATCAGCAAAAAGAAGAAAAGACCCTTCTTTTCGGTGGGAGCAGAGCCGCTCTGCTCTTCCCTTTTCTTTGCCACGGTCTTTTGGGCATCCACTCCAAAGATCTGCCAGAACACCAGCATCACGATGCCGCAAAGTGCCGAGAAAAAGAAGACCCAGCGCCATCCCATAAGCGAAATGCAAAGGGGGGCTACCAGATAGACCACGATGGTGCCGATGGAGCTGCCGAGGGACACCTTCACGCTCACCTTTTTGTAGTCCTCCTCAGACAAAAGTACGGTCATCAGTCTGACCAGCGGCGGCCACATAAAGGCCTGCGCAAAGCCGTTAACGCACCACACTGCAAGCATCAGATAGGGACTGCTGCTGCAAAAGGGGATCAGCACGTTCATCAGCACCGAAACGCCAAGCCCCACCGAAAGAAGTTTTTTGGGCGAAAAGCGGTCACCGAAGATCCCGCTGACGATCTGTCCCGCGCCGTAGGTGATGAAGCTGCCCGTTAACGCCAGGGAAAGCAGATCCTTGGTGTAGCCGGTATCGGTGACCATTTCGGAAATGATGGCACCGTAATTGATTCTCGTGATATAGCTGATCATATACATCAGGGTAAAGAGGACGGCGATCCTCGTCACCCTTGTTTTTTCTTTCATATACGTCACTTCCCTTCTTGTTCGACCACAGAAGTATAGCACGGTAAAGGAAAAGTGTCAAGAAGCAAAAGAAAAAATCTCTGCTTTTTGACACTTTATTCTTCAATCACGATCTTCCATACTACCGTAGATAAGCCGTGCGAGGTTCAGCGAAGCATAGTCGCCCAAATATACCGTTTCGGGTATCACATCCTTTTTTAGAATCATACATAAGACCGACTCTTGGCGATGCTCAAGGTCTTTTAAATCGGCAGGTATCCAGATGCATATACCGTTTTGAAGATCTGCCACGTAATACCCTCCGTAGCTTTCAAAATCCGTCCCAAGCTCCGGCGGGATCAGGTATTCTCTTTCGTTTATTGCATCGTAATAGAGAGCAAGATCCTCCTTGGGGATCTCTTTTTCCCACATAAAGCGGGGGCTTTTGCCATCCATTTCCCAATACGAAAGAGTGATCCCCGAGGAATGTGAGCTATCAAAGCGCTCATCCTCATACGGTCGTAAATCCTCTGCCATCGCTTCAAAAAGGTTGACTGAGGAACCGTCCCCATGTATCTCGACACTTCCTTCAAAATCAAACAGCAGCAGTCGCCCCTCTTCGATCTTGATCACCTCCATTGCTTCTTTCAGTTTCCTTATATATCCCTCATTCATCGGCTCGTCTAAGAGGATCGCACAGTGGGAAAGCCGATCCTCTTTCTCAAAAAGACCGTCCATAGGGCACACCTCCCCCTCTTTATCGAAAAACACAAGGCGGTCGTCAAACGCAGCAATACGGTATGCAGAGATCAACAGGAGCTCCCTTTTGATCTGCCCGTATGCTTCAAAGGATGCCGTATAGGGCAGATCCATATAGTTCTTCGGAGGGACGATCGGTCGGTTTCTGCCGTAAAGGGAAATGGTTTGGGCGTTCTTATAAAGGGCAAAAGTGTCGCTGAGAAGATATAAAAGCTCCTCAAGGGAGAGCCCCCTTCCCCCATTTTCCTTGGCTTTTTCAAGCTCAGCATACTCTTCTGCGGTGAAAAAGGAAACGTCGACACCGTCCCTCAAATAGACGGTATGGGTATAGGGCGCAAACTTTTCCTTCAGCTCCTTTTGGGAAAGGGGTGATTTTTGAGCATCGTTTGCAAACAGCCCCTCTATATTGGGCAAATCTACCCCGTAAGGAAGGATCTCCTCCACGGTAAAGGGAAGGAGCAGCAGTCCGCAGGACATCATAAGGGTGCAGGTGATGGTGAACGCAAGGGCAAGTGAAAGAACCTTTAAATTGCTCTTCATTGATCTTCCCCTTCCCCGTCCAAGCAGGTCTTTAAGAGCACGCTGACCTGCGTGCCCTGCCCCGGGAGTGACGTGAAGGTAAGTGACCCTCCGTGGCTTTGGGCAATGCTGCTGCAAAGTGAAAGACCAAGCCCTGCGCCACCGTCTCTTCTACTGCGCGCCTTATCGGTACGGTAAAAGGGCTCGGTGATCTTTTCAAGCTGTTCTTTGGTCATACCCTTTCCGTTGTCGCTGACGGTAACCACGACCCCCTCCTCCGTCTTGACGCAAGCAAGGATCACCTGCCCGCCCACAGAGCACGCCTTCACTGCGTTCTCTGTCAGGTTATAAAGGAGCATGGAAAGCAGGGTGGGATCACCCTGACAGAAGCAGTCCTCCGTCCTGCACCGAAGCGTAACGCCTCTCCCTTCGGCAAAGGGCGTTAAGCTCTCCTTCGTCTCTTCAAGAAGCTTTGCCGTATTGATCCGTTCTCTTTTTACTCCGTCCTTTTCAAGCACCGCCATTTCAAGGATCTTTTCCGAGATCCCCGACAACCTCTTGCTTTCCTCAATGATCCGCTCAGCCGATTCAAGCTTGGTTTCCTCATCTACGGCGGCACGGGCGATCACCTCGGCATATCCTCTGATAACGGTCAGCGGGGTGCGGATCTCGTGCGCCATATCGTCCACCAGCCGTTTGTTCTTTTCCGATTGCTCCTCAAGACCGTGCATCTGCTCTTCAATGGTTGCAAGCATTCCGTTGAAGCTGTCCTGCAGTGCGGCAAATTCATCCTTCCCCTTCACCCTCGCTCTTACCGACGTCTCTCCAGCCGCATAATGCTCGGTTACCATCTTCAACTCCTCAAGGGGCTTTGACATTCCCTTCATCAAGAAAAACAGAATGAGGGCAAGAAGCAGCGACAGCCCCGCCGAAAGGGGAACAAAGGTGAAAATCAGGCTTTTTAAATCGCCGTCCACCTCGGACGCATCCTTTAAAAAGTGCAGCTCGTACCGTCCTTTAAAAAGAGGAGATACGATCAGCAGGTAGCGTACCCCGCCGATTCGTTTATGGCTGAGCGTTCCCGCTTTTTCCCTGCCCGTAAGCTTTTCAAACAAGGGAGCGGCAGAAACGGGCACCTCGCCCTCCACCTCATAAAAGGCAAGTGCCGTTCCCTTTTGCCCGTAGTGGCTAAGATAGCTTTGAAACAGCAGAGGAACGTTTTCTGTCAGTCCCTCTTTCTCAAGCTCCTCCATATCCCGTTCTATTGAGGAAACGATATATCTTTGCTCTGCAGAAAGCGTTTCCTCACACGCCGACACCTTTTCACCGTACGTATAATAGGCAAAGCCAAATACGGCGATATTCAAAAAAAGGAGAAAGAGGATCAACGTTAAAAGATAGATCCTCTGCCAGAATCTCGTTTTCATAACTCAAATCTGTACCCGAGTTTATAGACGGTCTTGATGCGCTCCTGCAAGCCAAGCTTGCCACGCAAATGCTGAATGTGCACGTCCACCGTACGGGTATCACCCTCATAGTCAAATTCCCACACCAGATTGATCAGCTTTTCTCTGGAAAGGGCTATATTTCTGTTTTTTAAAAGCGTTTCAAGAAGAGCGTATTCCTTGGGCTTGAGTGCGATCTCCTCGCCGCCCTTAAAGACCTGCTTGCTCCCGAAATCCACCTTGAGATCGTCAAATTCCAAGATGCGCTCCTGTCTGTTCTTTCTGCGAAGCACCGCCTCCACCCTTGCCACAAGCTCTAAGATCTCAAAGGGCTTGACGATATAATCGTCCCCGCCTGCCCGAAGACCCTTCAAGCGGTCTTCAAGCGTCCCTTTTGCGGTAACGAAAATGACGGGGGTATCCTTGATCTCCTCCACGATCTCAAAGCCCGATGCCCCCGGGAGCATCACGTCTAAGATCACCAGATCAAAACACTCCCCCTCAAGAAGAGAAAGTGCCTCTTTCCCGTCAAAGCATTGGTGGCATTGATGTCCCACAAGTCTGAGATTCAAGCAGATCAGATCGTTGATCGCCTGCTCGTCCTCCACGATCAAAATCTTTGCCATACGCCGTCCTCCTTTTACTGTATTTTCCCATAATACTATATACCAAAAATGTTATCAAATTGTAATCAAAGGGCAAAAAAGAAATGCCTCTTGTAAAAAGAGCAAAAATATGCTATAGTAAAAGCAAGAATAACGTTGAAGGAGCATCCTATGGGCACGAGTTTTTCAAGCATCCACGTATATAAGGACGGCTTTGTCACCCTTCCCGGCTTTCTTTTCTCCTCCTTTTCCGAAGGCTGGCAGACCTGCATAGAGGGGCTTTCGGGAAAGGATGCCGCGTATTGCTATAAAGCCGCAAAGCTGATCTCTCAAAAGGAAAGCGCACCGGTTCTCTTCTTCTCGCTTTTCGACAGCGATCTGATAAAGCTCGCCCTCTTTGAAAGGGGGACTCTTAGCGCACGGTACGACGATCTTGCCTTTACCCGTGCAAAGAATCTTTCAAAGCTTCCTGCCTCTATCGGCTACGAGGAAGGGGGAAAGAGGAGGATCTCCCGTATTCTTGCCTGTGACTCGGTGGATCTGAAGATTGAGCTTCTTGAAGAATACCTTGGCGTTTGTCTGCTTCCCTTTGAAGAATACTTTTTTGAACAGCGTGAGGCGGAGTTAGAGCGCCACAGAGAGGACGTGAAATATAAGGCGTTTTTAAAGGAAGAGCGGATGCTCTCGGGAAAAAACGCCCCGTTGTCCCTTGAGCAAGAGGATCAATTCATCGGCAAGCTCTTTCATCACCCCTTCGGATCCCACAAGGAAACGTTTAAGGAGCATTGCTTCCTGCTTGGCTGTCGAAACGAGAAGGAAAGAGAGCTTACCCCTGTCAGATTTGAGGGGGGGAGCCTTTGTCCCATTCCTGCCGAAGAATATATGAAGGATCAGACCGTCGATCGATATATTGAAAAGGCAGTGCGGGAAAAGTACGGAGAACCATTTGACACCGCAATCTTTACAAGCGAAGCCCCGCCATCCTTTGCGGGAAAGCAAATGCTTTTACCAAGGGACAGCTATCCCGTTGCCTTTCTTGGGGATCGGTATCTGATTGCCGAAGGAAATAGACGCCTTTATTTTATAAACGACAGCCTGCAGGTCGTTGCCCGCCGTCCTATCAAGGGACGCTTTGCCGATATAGAAGGAGATCACCTGCTGGTTGCAAGCGAAACCTCCTTTTTTGCCTTCTTTTACGAGGAAACGGCAAAGATCACGATCTATAAGATCAAGGAGCATCCATCAAAAACCAAAGAATAAGGAGTATTATGAAATACACAACCGTTTTATTCGATCTTGACGGCACGCTGACCGATCCTGCCGAGGGAATCACCAACTCCATCGTCTACGCCCTTCACAAGTGGAACATCGAGGTAGAGGATAAAAAGAGCCTTTATAAATTCATCGGGCCGCCGCTTGTCGACTCCTTTACCCGCGATTACGGCTTTTCAAGGGAGGACGCTCTGCTGACCGTGGACTTTTACCGCGAATACTTTTCGGTAAAGGGACTTTTTGAAAACAGCGTGTACGAGGGCATCCCCGCCCTTCTTGCCGCGCTGAAAAAGGAAGGGCTGACCGTTGCCCTTGCCACCTCCAAGCCCGAAAAGTATGCTATTGAAATTTTAAATCATTTTCTGCTTGACGGATTTTTTGATTTGGTGGCCGGTGCTTCCATGGATGAAAGCCGCAACAGAAAGGATCAGGTCATTGCCTACGCCCTATCCGGGTTAAAGGAGCAGGACAAGAGCCGCATCATTATGGTGGGTGATCGAAAGCACGACGTGCTCGGGGCAAAGGAAAACGGGCTTGACTGCATCGGCGTCCTTTACGGCTACGGGTCAAAAGGCGAGCTTGAGGATGCGGGGGCGATCGCCATCGCCCAAACGGTAAACGAGCTGAAGGATCTGCTCTTGAAAAACGAGTGAACGATCGTTCACCACTCAACTTTCGGTTGAATTTCCTTCAAAAACTCGGTTATTGCGTCTTTCACGTGCTTGTGGTATACTGAAGGCACAGAGAAAACGTCCTTTGACGATCCAAGGAGGAAGTGAAGTATGGAAAGCTTCGGACAAAGACTGAAAAACTTGCGCAAGGCCGCAGGGCTGACCCAGGAGCAGCTGGCAGAGCAGCTTTGCGTTTCTTTTCAAGCGGTTTCAAAATGGGAAAACGATCAGACTAATCCCGATCTATCCCTCATTTTACCCTTAGCCAAAGCGCTGTCGGTAAGCACCGATCTGCTGCTCGGCGCTTGCACTGAGCAGGCCGACAAGGAGCTAAACGCCCGCTTTCTCGGCTTTGCCTTAAAAGATGACGAAGTGGGTGCCCTTTCCGTAGCTGAGGAGGCGGTTCGTCTCTTCCCCTCCGATCCTGCGTGGCTCTTCCGCAGGGCGATCTGCGAACATCGTCTTTTTAACGACACCGCGGATACTGCCCAAAAGGAGCATTACGGTGCCCTTGCCGAAGCCCACTACAGAGC
>JAGBIB010000075.1 GCA_017935195.1 Clostridia bacterium | reverse complement strand
CCCACCATATCGGAAAGCTTATTGGGTCTTAAACGGTCTGCGATGGGCTGATACGCCATAGTTCTCTCCCTCCTCTTTTACAGATGGTTACAGTATACTCCTTTTTTCGCCTTCTGTCAACTTTTCTCTTGAAATCGGATAAAAAAGATGATATACTGACCTTGTCACTTACACCACTTTTTTAAAAAGGAGCAATGTCGGATGATCACCTTAACCCTTGACCCCAAAAGCAAGACCCCTTTATACATCCAGCTTTACGAGGGGATCAAAAAGCTGATCCTTGAAGGAGCGCTGAAAGAAAACGAAAAGCTTCCTTCCAAAAGGTCGCTCTCCTCTCATCTGAAGATCAGCGTGCTGACGGTGGAAAACGCCTACGGTCAGCTGATCGACGAGGGATATCTGCGCTCCAAGGCGGGAAGCGGATACTATGTGGAGCATCTTCTGCCCTCCTTGAAGGATCCCAAAGGAGAGGCTGCTATTGCGGAATCTCCTTTCAAAAAAAGCAGGCATGAAAACCGTCCCTCCGCCCTCCGCTCTGCAGTCTGCGACTTTTCCACCAAGGGCACCGACACTGCCTCCTTCCCCTTTTCCATTTGGCGAAGCCTTTCAAGGCAGGTTCTCTCCCGCCCGGCAGCTCAGCTTCTTGCCCCCTGCCCTTCGGGGGGAACAAAGGAGCTGAGGACTGCCATTGCCGGCTATCTTGCCGCCTTCCGCGGACTGACGGTCAACCCCGAGCAGATCGTGGTGGGTGCCGGATCGGAATATCTGGTGGGGCTGATCATTCAGCTGCTCGGCAGAGATCTGACCTACGGCATTGAAAATCCCGGTTATCACAAGATCGCCTCCATTTTTAGAGAGCACGGGGTGCGCTGTGTGGGGGTCCCGCTTGATAGCTGCGGTGCCTGTCCTGAGGAAGAGGCGCTCCCACACGTTTTGCACATCACCCCTTCCCATCACTTCCCCACCGGCATTTGTATGCCCGCAGGACGGAGAACCTCTATCCTTTCCATGATGGAACGAAGGGGCGGCTACGTGATCGAAGACGATTATGACAGCGAATTCCGCTACAAGGGACAGGTCATTCCCACCCTTGCCGCCATGGATCAAAGGGGCAGAGTGATCTACTTGAGCACCTTCACCAAGCTCCTTGCCCCCTCCATCCGCATTTCCTATATGGTCTTACCCCCTGCGCTTCTGGAGGAATATCAAAAAAGGCTGTCCTTTTACGCCTGCACCGTACCGGTCTTTGACCAACTCACCCTTGCTGCCTTCATTTCAGAGGGCTATCTTGAGCGGCACGTCAACCGTATGAAAAAGCTATACAAGAAAAAAAGAGACGCTCTTGTAGATGCGCTTGAAGGATCTGCTCTCGCCCCCTATCTCCGCATTGAGGGAGCAGAGGCAGGACTGCACCTGCTTTTGAAGGTGGAAAACGGGATGAGCGAGGAAGAGCTTGTAAAAAGTGCGGCGTCCCTTGGCGTGGGTCTGCACGGGCTTTCCGAATACACCTTGAAAAACGCCCCCTGCCCCATTTCAAAGGGCGCGACTCCCTGCCTGGTGCTTGGCTACAACGGGATCACCGAGGAGCAGATCGCAAAGGGTGTTTCTCTGCTTGAAAAAGCGTGGATCGTCTGATCCACGCTTTTTGTTTTTGATATTCGGTAATCGCTCAATACTTCAAAAAGTCGGCAGGGACCTGCTTTTCCACGTGCGTTTTCAAATCCGCAAGAGTGAACGTCCCACCGTTTTCACCCGTTCTTAACTGGGAACCGTGGTCTTTTACCAGTGCCTCGGTCACGTCCTTGAAGCGGTAGATCTGCAGAGCATCTCTTTTTGTGGAATACCAGGTCATATGAGGGATGGCGGCGGCGTTTTCCACCGATTTGTTGCCATTTTCGTCAATGACCAGCTCAAAGGAGGCAAAGATACCGATCAGGTTCTTGATGGGATGCTGGGTGGAAAGAAGATTGCCCAGCGAATAGTAGCAAAGGGTCTTTCCCGCCTGACTTTCGATCCACTCCACCTTTTGAATGGTGTGGCTGTGGTGACCTAAGATCACGTCCACCCCGCAGGAATTCATCAGCTTGGCAAGGCGCACCTGATCGTCATTGACGTACATAGAGTTTTCGGTTCCCCAATGGATCGATACCACCACGAAATCCGCCGCCGCTCTTGCAAGGGCGGTCTGTCTTTTGATCGATGCTTCGGTGGCAACGGGTAGGATCATTTCGGGGGTGGAGGGGTTGATGGTCACGTTGTTGGTGGGCACATCCATATAGGAAAGAAAGGCCACCTTGATGCCGTTTTGTTCAAGAATGCGCAGATTGTCGTAATCTGCTGCGGTATAGCCGCCGATCACCAGCATACCCGTATCCTGCAGGTTCTTCACGGTGTTTTTGTAGCCTGCGCACTTGTTGTCCATATCAAGGATATGGTTGTTTGCCACGTTGACGATGTCAAAGCCCACCTTTTTTAACGCACTGCCCGCTGACACGGGAGAATTGAACTGCGGCCATCCGAGAATACCGTATTCATCGCCCGCAATAGGACATTCATGGTTAACAAAGGCCAGATCCGAACCCGCAATCAGTGACGACACGCCGTTATACATCGACTCAAAGGCATATTTTTCACCGCCCCCCAGCCGCAAAGCATCAAGAAAGACCGCCTCGTGGATCAGGTTGTCCCCTGCCGCAAGAAAGGAAAGACGCTTTTCTTTGGGCTTAGGCTCTTCTGAGGGTGTGGGCGTAACGGGGTCTGAGGGCAGAGGGGACGGTGAGGAGTCCTCCTTGGAAGGGGAGCTTTCTTCCCCAAAGGAGGGAAAGAGTGGCTCTGAATGCTCGCTATTTGAAGAAGAGCCCTCTTCGGGCATGGACAAAGAGCCTTCTGCAGATCCTTTAATCGGTTCCTTTGAGGATTCTGTGGGCGATTCCTCGGGCACCACCTGCAGCGATTCACAGCCTGCAAACAAAAGCATGAGCGCAACAAGCAGGCAGAGCGCTCTCATTTTTTTCATAGATCTAATCATAATCTTCCTTTTCTTTTCATTTTACGGCCAACAGTCTTTCTTCAGATCTGCGGAAATTCCAGATCTGAAAATGCCGATCGTTTTGGGGGCATCGGGCGGCGCTTTAAAAGATCGTACGCAAAGGACAGACAGTTTCCCTCTGCCGCCACATCCTTCTTTTTCTTTTTGCAAAAAACGGTATCCTCACCCTGTCTGTCCGCATATTCACAATAATAACAGCAAAGATCTTCCTCTTCCTGCTCTTTTTTTCTTTTTCCAAAGCCCAGCATCGGCACACCTCCCGACTCCTTGATCACTATCTACAGTTTACACCCAAAGTCCTTCTTTTTCAAGTACATTTTGTAAATTCCTCAAAATAAATCTGCTTGCCCCGATAAACGTAAGCACGCTTATAGGCAAAAGCACGCCTACCAAAGAAGCACAAAAAGGAAAGAAGAAAGGAGTGCAACCGTTGGTGCTAAGATCAAATGAGCCACAATGTGTTTTTTTGGGGAAAGTCCTGCACCGCCAAGACAGGATGCCACCTGCAAATGCACCGAAACGCCCGACCAGCAAAGAGAAAGCGCACCGAAAAACATTCCCTCCGCCCCCCGCTTTTTCATGTGGGCCACCCCGGTTGAAATTTCAAATACACCTGCAATCAACCCTTCAAGCGAGGGAAAAAGAAGGATCAAGGGGGTGCAAAGACTGAGTGCCAAACCCGAGACCAGCGAAAAAAAGAGGATATATCCCCCGATCCGCACCATTTGGAGGGCTCCTTCTCCAATGGCAGCGGAAACCATGGTCAACAACGTGACGGTAGACGGATAAGAGGTCAATTTCAGGCGCTCCTCAAAAAAAAGCTTCTCTTCCCCCATTAAAGCAACCTTCTTCTCTCTTTTTCGGACACACTGCCCCGATATCAGCCCATAAAAAAAGACCGACACCGTTTGAACGGCAAAAAGCAGAAGTCCCGCCCGAAGATCGCCCATCACACCCACCCCAAAGGCCGTCAACAAAAAAGGAGGAGCGCAAAAATCTGACAGCGATGCAAGGCGCTCCGCTTGCTCTTTAGAGCAATACCCGTCGGTATAAAGCGATGCTGCAAAGCTTGCCCCCAGCGGAAAGCCTGCAAAAAGTCCCACCACCAATCCCGAAATGCATATCGGAGGCAAATAAAACAGCCTTGCCAGAAGGCGAGCAACACGCCCTTGAAAAAGAAGAGGAAAGCCGCTTTTAAAGAAAAGAGAGGACAGCACCAGATAGGGAAACACCGACGGAAGCGCTTTTAACAGAGCGGTCTGTACCCCCCTTTTGATCCACTCTCCGCAGGATGCTGGAGATCGTAAAAGACAAAAAGCCAACATCCCTATAAAAAGCCAAAAAAGCCACAGCTGCCATGTCCTTCTTTTCAACTTATTCATACCTTTTCTCCTTACCGCATAGGCTTACAATGTTACCTATACTGAAAAGAGAGGCGAAATATTCTTGTATATAAAACAATTTGTCCAAACGATCCAAACCAAAAAAGCATATTTCAAAAACACCGAGCAAAGCCAAAACCATTTTATTTCCTCCGTTTTTAAAAAGCTGAAAAAGTGGTATACCGATCCTCAGACTCTTGGCCTTCCCGCAGGAGAAGCAGGCACCCCCACCGAAGCCATCCTTTCGGGAAGGGATCTGGTGGAGATCAGCGGATGCAAAGGCTTGACCGTATATACCGAGGAGCAGATCGCCATGAGAGTCAAGGAGGGAGAGCTTTCGGTATACGGAGAGGATCTGGAATTGAAGCTCTATCGGGGAGCGCACATTGCCATCATGGGCAGGATCGACGGCATCCGCCTTGAAAAAAAGGGCGGATCTTTCAAGGAAGAAGGGATAGGAAAGCATGATCGGTAGGCTTTCGGGGTTCTTGGGTGGAGAACGGCGGTATCTGATCTGCACCGCCCCTCAAGTGGGGGCAACGCTCTTTTTGCAAACCGATATCCCATGCTTTAAGGGAAAGGCCGTCACGGAAGGATATGAGGTCAGCATTGAGCGCAAATACGCTTCCACCCTTGAAGGACTTCTTCAAAAGCGGGGCATTCCCTATCGGCTTCTTTACGAAAAAGGGCTCGTTCCCTTTCTTTTTAAGGCTTTAGCCAGACCGGGGCTGCTCTTTGGGATGCTTTTGGCGTTTTTTCTCATATACCAAAGCAGTCAGTACGTGTGGGATATCCGCATATCCGGAAATGAAACGCTTTCAGATGAACAGGTGGAAGACATTTTGGATGAGTACGGCTTTTATATCGGATGCCGTTACGATTCGGTAGATCTGCACCGATTCTGTAATCTTCTCCCCATGGAGCGACAGGATATCGCATGGATCTCGGTGAACATGATGGGATCGGTGGCTGAGGTGCAGATCATTGAAAACATACCGAAGCCACCGAAGGAAGAGCCAAAAGAGGGGCTTTTCAATCTGGTAGCAAAACGAGAGGGGCAGATCGTTCGCTATGACCTCAGCACCGGCAGAGTGGTGGTACCGGTGGGCAGCACGGTGAAAAAGGGACAGCTTTTGGTTGCGGGCTTTTCCGAAAAGGACAGTGGGCTACATCCAAAGGTCAGCTCGGGGAGAGTTCTTGCCAAGGTGTGGCTTTACGAGCAGGTCTTCATTCCCTTTGAGCAGACCGAAAGGGTGGAAAAAAAGGAGATAGAGCTTGAAAAAAGTGTAAAAATTTTGGGAAAAGAGATTATTTTTTTCAAAAACAGTAGATTTTTAGAGGAAAAATATGATACAATAGATGATGAAGATTATCCTACCGTTTTCGGCATTGCCCTTCCTTTTCGGATCAGGGTGCGCTACGCTCTCCCCTATGAGGAGGAGGTCAGAACCGTCAGCGAAGCGGAAGCGGTAAAGCTGGCCCAACAACAGTTATCCGAAAAAATAAACGGTGTGTCCGAGGAGCTACTGTTTCGGGAATATGAGATAACCAAAAAGAAAGACGGTGTGACCGTCCTCTGCAAAGCGCTTTGCATTACAGATATCGCACGGCAGGTGGAGGTGACGACCGACGAGGAAAAATCCCCGTAAGGAGGAAGAATGGCTGAAAAGATCGTGTTTACAGAAAGCGCAGAGGAGACGGCGGCGGTATTTGGCAGTCTTGACTACAATCTACGCTTTCTTGAAAGAGCCTTCGGCGTGCGCATCTCTGACCGAGGCAGATGGGATGAGGGCTGTGCCATTGCGGTAAAGGGAGAAGAGGAGCAGGTGGAAAAGGCAATCAGGGCACTGGAGCACCTGCGAGATCGGGTAAGAGGGGGAGAAGAGATCTCCGAGCAAAAGCTTATCTATGTAACCACCAGCCTGCAACGAGGCGAAGAGGAGCAGCTTGCCATGATGAGTGTAGGCAAGGACTGCCTATGCTTAACGGTAAAAGGCAAGCCCATCAAGGCAAAAACAGCGGGGCAAAAGGAATATGCCGAGCGCATCCGCAAAAACACCGTGGTGCTGGGCATCGGTCCCGCAGGCACGGGAAAGACCTTTTTGGCGGTTGCAATGGCGGTCACCGCTTTACGAAGCGGTCAGGTCTCCCGTTTGATCCTCACCCGCCCTGCCGTGGAGGCGGGCGAAAAGCTGGGGTATCTGCCCGGTGACCTGCAAAATAAGATCGACCCCTATTTAAGACCCCTTTACGATGCCCTTTTTGAAATGTTGGGGCCCGAAAACTATCAGAAGCAGATGGAAAAGGGAACCATTGAGATCGCCCCCCTTGCTTATATGAGAGGGCGGACGCTTGACGACTCCTTCATCATCTTAGACGAAGCGCAAAACACCACCCCCGAGCAGATGAAGATGTTCTTGACCCGTCTTGGCAACAACAGCAAGGCGGTCATCACGGGCGACATCACCCAGACCGACCTGCCAAGGGGACAAAAAAGCGGGCTTGTGGAGGCGGTGAAGGTGCTTGAGGGCATTGAGGACATTGCCATCCACCGCTTTACAGACCGTGACGTGGTACGCCACCGTCTGGTACAGCAGATCATTCTTGCCTACGAGCAATACGCCAAAAAGCAGATCAAGGAAGACCAGAAAAAATACTCCTTGAAAAGAAAAATCAAGGACTGAAAAAAGGAAGCTTTATGAACAACACAGTATACATTCAAAACGATCAGGAGAGGCTGCCCGTAACTCAAAAGCTGAGGGGGTTGGTTAGAAGAAGTGTGAACGCCGCCTTAAAATACGAGGATTTTCAGCGTCCGTGCGAGGTATCGGTCACCTTTACCGACAACGAAAAGATCAAAGAGCTGAATGCTCAGTACAGAAATATCGACCGTGCCACCGACGTGCTGTCCTTCCCTCTTTTTGACGAGGATTTTGAAGACGAAGAAGAGCTGGCACTGGGCGACGTGGTCTTGAGCCTTGAAAAGGCCGAGGAGCAGGCAAAGGAATACGGTCATTCCTTTGAAAGAGAGGTCGCCTTTTTGGTGGTTCACTCGGTCCTCCACCTGCTGGGCTACGATCACGAAACATCGGAAGAAGACGAAAAGGAAATGTTCTTCCGTCAGGAGGAAATCATGAAGCTGTTGAAGCTTGAGAGAAAGACCGATAAAGAAGAGGTGGGTGAAGAAGAATGAGAAAGACGGGTTTCGTTGCCATCGTCGGCAGAGCAAACGTGGGTAAATCCACCCTGATCAATGCCTTGACCGGCGAAAAGATCGCCATCGTATCCAAAAAACCCCAGACCACCAGAAACCGCATCACCGGCATCATCACCAAGGACGAGACACAGTTTGTCTTTATGGACACCCCCGGTATGCTCAAAAGCCAGAATAAGCTTGGCGACTATATGAACAAGACCATCTCCTCCACCCTTGGTGGGGTGGATGCCGCGATCTTAGTGGTGGATGCCGACTACGGTCCCGGAGAGATTGAAAAGAAGATCATCCGCCGCTTTGAAAATGACCGGCTGCCCGCCATGCTTGCCATCAACAAGATCGACAAGAGCACCCCTCAAAAGGTTGCAGACTGCATCACCGCCTACGCCGCTCTCTTTGATTTTGCGGCTGTAGTACCTATTTCTGCTCTGAAAAACGACGGTGTGGAGATCGTTTTAAAGGAAGCAGAGCAGTTTATGCACGAGGGCGAGTGGTTCTTTGACGAGGATGCCATGACCGAGCAGCCCGAAAAGCAGATCGCCGCAGAGTTTATCAGAGAAAAGATCCTCCGACTGATGGACGACGAGATCCCCCACGGTACTGCCGTAGTGATCGAGGAATTCAAGGAGAAGAAGGATCTGCTCTCCATCCGTGCCGAGATCTTTTGCGAGCGAGAGGCGCACAAGCGCATCCTCATCGGCAAAAACGGCGAGATGCTCAAAAAGATCGGCTCTTATGCAAGAGAAGATCTTGAAAAATTCTTTGGCGTGCAGGTCTATTTAAACCTGTGGGTCAAGGTGAAGGAAAACTGGAGAGACAGCGATTTTCTCATCGCCAACTTCGGTTACGACAAAAAGGATTTTGACTGAAAAAGCAACGAAAAAAGGAGGGATGGTCTTGGATCTGAAGCTGACGGGGCTGGTTTTACGAAACGTGCCCGTGGCGGACAACAAATCCATTATCACCCTTTTGACCAAGGAACGGGGCAAGACGGTGATGACCTGCCACGGTGCAAGGAAGCTTACCAGCCGAAATATGGCACCCACCAGACTTTTTGCCCTCTCCGAATACATCGTCAGCGAAAAAAACGGTCGGCTGACCCTGAAGGAATCCGCCCTGCTTGAAAGCTTCTTCGACCTCAGCCTCTCCCTTGAGGCAAGTGCCCTTGGCGGCTATATTTTAGAGGCAGGTGGGGCGTGCGCCAGAGAAAACGAGGACGAAAGCACCCTGCTTTCGCTGATGCTCAACTGTCTTTACGCCCTTTGCAAGACCGATCTGCCAAAGGAGCAGATCAAGGCGGTCTTTGAGCTAAGACTCCTTTCGGAGATCGGATGCGCCCCCTCGGTAAGCTTTTGCACCTGCTGCGGCGGCGAGCTTCCCTACCCCGCCTTTTACAGCGCGGCAGAGGGGGGCGGCGTTTGCCCCGACTGCAAAAAAAGCGGAGAGGCGCAGGGACCCTTCTTTAAGCTTGACGAGGGAACGGGCAAGGCCATCGACTATGTTCTTTCCTGCTCCGACAAGCAGATCTTTTCCTTCAAGCTCTCCAAAAAGGGACTCTTTACCCTTGGAAGGCTCAGCGAGGAAAGTCTGCTCTACTCGCTGGAACGAAGCTTTGACAGCTTAAAATTCTACAAAGAAACGAAAAACGAGAACGATGAATAATTTTGACAAAGCATCTAAAATACTTGAATTTGATAAGATCCTCTCGATGCTTTCTGCCTGTGCGCTGACCGACGGTGCCAAGAAAAAGGCGCTGACGCTCATCCCCGACACCGACATCGGGCGCATCCGCAAGAGGCTTTTGGAGGTGGACGAGGCAAAGCGCCTTGCGGGCATCAAGGGTGCGCCCTCCTTCTGGGGGGTCACCGATGTGGGCGACAGTTTGGAGCGTGCCGAAAAGGGGGCGCAGCTGACCACGGGCGAGCTGTTATCGGTTGCCCGTCTTTTGACCTGCGTGCGCACCTTAAAGGCGTATCCCGAGAAGGATTATCCCTTCGGACATCCCTTTTATGTCTATTTTTCCCGACTGATCACAGATAACGCCCTCGAAAAGGCGATCACCTCCGCCATCGTGTCGGAGGACATGATCTCAGACGATGCCAGCCCTGAGCTTGCAAGAATCCGCCGCAAAATGCGGGGGATGAACAGCAAGGTCAAGGAGCAGCTTCAAAAGTATATCACAGGCAGTGAGTATCAGAAATATCTGCAGGAAAACCTGATCACCACCAGGCAGGGACGCTACGTCATCCCCGTAAAGGCAGAATGCCGCGGCGAGATCAAGGGTCTGGTACACGACATTTCCTCCTCGGGAGCTACGCTCTTTATCGAGCCCGCACCCGTGGTGGAGATCAACAACAATCTGCGCATCCTTCTTCGAGAAGAGGAACAGGAGATCGAAAAGATCCTTGCCGCCCTTTCCGCAAGGGTGGCAGAGTCCTCGGGACTGATCTCCCTTGACTACTATAACGTGACCGAGCTTGCTCTGATCTTTGCAAAAGCAGAGCTTTCCTTCAGAGTGAACGGCTGCTCACCTGAAGTTTCGGAGGGCAGAGAGCTGCGCATCCTGCGCGCACGCCATCCGCTGCTTGACAAGCACACGGTGGTGCCCACCGACATCCGCTTGGGCGGTGATTTTGACACCCTGGTCATCACCGGTCCCAACACCGGCGGTAAAACGGTGTCGCTAAAAACTCTGGGACTTCTTTCCATGATGGCACAGGCAGGACTGCACGTCCCCTGCAACTCCTCCTCGGTCTTCTGCATCTTTGAGGATTTCTATCCCGATATCGGCGACGAGCAGTCTATCGAGCAGTCGCTGTCCACCTTCTCTGCCCATATGAAGAACATCGTTGCCATCACCGAGCAGGTAAACGATCGTTCTCTCGTGCTTTTCGACGAGCTGGGTGCGGGAACAGACCCCGTAGAGGGTGCGGCGCTTGCCATTTCGGTGCTTGAATACGTGCGAGCAAGAGGGGCATTCTGCGCCGCCACCACCCACTACGCCGAGCTGAAGGCATACGCTCTTGAAACCGACGGGGTGTGCAACGCCTCCTGCGAATTTGACGTGGAGACCCTTGCACCCACCTATCATCTGATCATCGGAACGCCGGGCAAATCCAACGCCTTTGCCATTTCAAAGCGCTTGGGGCTTGACGAGGGCATCATTGAAAGTGCGCAGGCGCTCATCTCTGCCGACAACCGCCGCTTTGAGCTGGTGATTGAAAAGCTTGAGGAGCAGAGAGTGCTTGCAGAAAAGCATCTTGAAAAGGTTCTTGCCGAAAAAGCCGCTTTTGAAAAGGAGCGGGCTGAGATCATGGCAAAGATCAAGAAGCAGGAGGCTGAGGCGCAAACTGCCCTTGACAAAGCCAAAAATGAGGCTACAAGCATCATCAAGAGCGCAAAGGTGGCAAGCGACTTCGTTTTGGAGCGGGCTGAGGCGGCAAAGAAATCGGCTGAGATCGCCGATGCAAGAAGAGAGATCCGTCAGCACCTGAAGGAGACCGACGACAAGATCAATCCGCTCGTTGAGCGCAAGCCCGAGGAGGGCTACGTTCTTCCCCGCCCTTTAGTCAAGGGCGACCGCGTTCTGGTCTTTTCTCTTGGTAAGGAAGGCACCGTGGAAGCGCCTGCCGACAAGTCGGGCAACGTTTCACTGCTCCTGGGCAGTATGCACTTCAAGACCAAGCAAAACAACTTAAAGCTTCTTGACAATAAGCCCGAAAAGGAAAAGCAAAAGGGCTCGGTTGGGGCAAGCGGCGGCACGGCAGTCCACTTCTCTCCCGAGATCGACCTGCGGGGTGAATTGGGGGACGACGCCTGGTTCTTGCTCGACAAGTATATGGACAGCGCGCTGATGGTGAAGATGGAGACCGTCCGTGTTATTCACGGCAAGGGCACAGGGGCGCTGCGCAAGCGTATCTGGCAAGAGCTGAAAAACGACAAGCGGGTGAAATCCTTCCGCTCGGGTGCCTACGGCGAGGGCGATATGGGCGTGACGGTCATCGAATTGAAGGTGAAATAATGCGCCAAGGTGCTTGAGGCTCTGCCCAAAACCCTTCCCAAAAACTTTTTGATAGAAAAACGGAGCAGCTTTTAACTGCTCCGTTTTATTCTGTTTCTTTTGCGATAGCGCTCAGGTTATTCCTCTGTCTGTACTGCATATTCCTCGGTCTGCCCTTCTGCAAAAGCACCGCTTTCGTCATAAGGACCTTCCACAGGATATTTGCTTGAAAACGCCAGCAACAACATAATCACAAGCTGTGCAACGGGTACGAAGATAGAAAGGATCAGCATCCAAGTGGCAGAGCTTCCCGCCATGACGTGGTAGAGCTTATAAAGAACGATATAGCCAAAGATCATCACGACGATCATCATTGCATAGACGAGGAAGTTAAAGACGATCTGCACCAGGTTTTGCACAAAGCTCACGCTTGCGGCGGTCATCTCTCCATTACGCACACCCATTATTGTAAATACAGTGGTAAAGATAATAAACGCCACCGTCAAAAGCAATGTTGCCACAAGATAGACGATGCCCGCGGTCAAATAGATCTTTCCCCACTTTTTCTGCTTTTTTTCGGGATGATATCTTTTTCCGTCCTCTTCTGCAAGTTTGCCCATCAGCCAATAGTTCGCCATGGGAATAAAGGCAAGCCAGCCCTTCTCTACCCCCAGCTTTTTACTGATCTTCATAAGCGAAACGCTCGAGAGCACATAAGTAACAAGCACCCACAGCATAAGCACACCCCAAAGCGCCAATGCGATCACAGCCATAATACCGACAATCAATGCGGCCATTGCATTTCCCATAAAAACTCCTTTCAGCCACAAAAGGCTTTTGTTCTTGCATTCAGTATATCATATTCCGATTCATTTTTCAATAGACATTTGATCAAAAAAGTTGAAGGATCGTTTACATCGCCAATAAACAAAAAGAGCAGAATCGCTCTGCTCTTTTAAAAATACAATTGTGCGCACCGTTTTTCAAAGGTTCCGATGAACACATTCTCTTATTGCGACACTTCCTGCCAGTCACCGGAGCCATTATACCCGGCATTCTCCCACTGCGCCAGATAAGCCGCATATTCGGGCGAGGGCACAGGATACTTCTTTGAAGAACCGAGCACTATAAAAATAATGCAGTTGGTCAAAAACGGGAAAATAACAGAAAGAACGGTCATCCACGTTTTACTTGTATAAGCCAATTCACGGAAAATCTTATATGAGCATATCGACAGCACAACAACGTAAGCAATTGATCCCAAAACGGGAATCATCTGTGCAATAAAGCAAACAAGCAACCATACGCGCCAGTGGGCATCCTTCTTTTCAGGGAAGCTTGCCCTTTGCAGCTCATCCGCAATCTTACCCAATTGGTAAAACCGTGCGTAGGGAACCCATCCGAGTGCGCCTCCGTTCATTCCAAGCTTTTGGGATAATTTCATGATGCCTATACCACCTAAGATATACAAAACCAATCCGATCACTGCCGAAATTGGAATCGTGACAAGAAGCGTGGAAAGAAAAGTAACTATGAACGTGGAAAGAAAAGTAACGATAAACATTGAAAAATCCTCCGTCGATTCTACATTTGATTCAAGTTCATAACCCTTTAAACATCTTCAGCAACATCCGCCTCACGCTCGTTTTGGGACAAATACGAAGCATACTCGGGAGATGCTATCGGATATTTTGTGGATTTGGAAACGAGGATCATGATGATCCCTCCCGCAAAAGGAAGGGCTGAAAGAATTGTAAACAAAATCTCTTTCCCGTGGGCAATCTCTCGAAAGATCTTATAATAACAGACGATATTCAGCGCAAGTGCCAAAAGAATCAAGACCTGCGTGACGGGTATAGGAATAAGTACACTGAGTGATCCCAGCAGGTTCCATATACACCATCTGGAATTCTTGTTTTCAGGATTGCTTCGTTCCACAAGAACATCCGCCATCTTACCCACTTGCCACTGGTTAATATAAGGAATCCAACCCAAGTATCCGCCGCTGATTCCCAGCTTTTTGGAAAGCATTGTGATGCCAATACCCCGAAGGATATACTCTGCCAATAAAAACGGAGCAATAAAGCCAACCACCAAAAGGATCACCACGATCCCAACGATTATTATTACGCCCATAATACCCTCCTTGATTACATATATATTTTCCATCTATTTTATATCACATTATTGTGCATTTTTCAAGTATGTTTTTTACAAAAAAACATACTCGAATTTCCTTTTTTTGAAAAGCCTCTATTTTTGCCTGCCCTTTTATGATTCCTCCGTTTTGCCCGGCCGTTCTATAGAATACGACTTTCCAAACGCCAAGATCAGCAGGATCACGATGCCTGCACCGCTGAAAAAAACCGAAAACATAAGCATCCAAACGGCACTGTCGGGTGCAAAGGCTTTATAGATCTTATAAAGGACGGCATATTCCGAAACATACAGGGCACAGAGCAAAAGTCTGCTGATGATGGCCGACACATTTAAGATTGCGGAGGTCGCCGCAATGATCATGTAAAAAAGAAACACGCCCACCGCGCTCCCCGCTGCAAAAACCCCCGATATCAAAGAGATCAACAGCAAGATCGCAATCAAAAGCAAGCTGACAAGAAAAGAAGTCAGCGAATATACCTCATTAAAGCCATAGAAAGCAAGATTGGCTGCCAAATTGACTTTTCCGTATTTGAAGGGCTTTTTTTCGGCATTTTCCAAAAGGCAGGCCCGCTCGGCAAGCTTGCCCATGCGGTATTCGCAGAAAAAAGGCACAAAAAACTGCCATGAGGCTTCACCACCCATTTTCACGCTGATCCTTGAAAGGGCCAGTCCGTAAAGCAGATAGATCACCAAGCAAAGCAAAAGATACGATAAAATTACGATCGCACCCAATGCCACACTTCCCAATAAAAGCATTCTCTTCTCCTTTCTGCATATAAAAATGTCTTTTGATGTATGCGTTTAGTTCGCTTTTTCAAGGGCATCCTCGATCACGATTGCTTCACCGTCATCCTCCGCACCCTTTTCGATGCGGTCTTCTCCTTGCTCTTGGCAGGACTCCTCACTTTCCTCCTCCAAGGTGGATGCTTCCACGGCCGGTGCGCTCTGTCTTTGCGAGATCACAGCCACCACGTCTTTTGACTTTGCCGCATACCGAGGAAATTTTGAGGAAAATGCCAGCACCAGCAGGATGATCGGTGTGGCAAGACCAAAAAAGATGCTGAGAATGAGCATCCACACCGCATTTCCCCCTGCCATCACGTGATAGATCTTGTAAAGAACGATCCACATCACAATACAGATCACCAGAAGCATTGCAAAAAATACGATATACGCCAACACTCCCAGCAAAACCAATCCAAAGGATCCCGCAACGGTAGCGGGCGTATCTCCCTGCGTGCCCGACATTCCGGTGAATGCAACCAACAGTCCAAACAAGCCCATCGATACAAGGGTGAACAGCATCAGCAGGATCTCCAACCACAGGGTAAGAGCACCCCACTTTTTCCCCTTTTTTTCAGGATGATAGATCTTGGTGTCCTTCTCTGCGATCTTTCCCATGAAAAAGCAGTTGATCAGCGGAAGAAAGGATCGCCAACAGGCCTTAAGCCCCACCTTTTGTCCAATTCGCATCAGCGCTACGCTTTCAAGAATATAAAACACCGCAGGCACCACAAAGATGATGGGCAATGCCGCAAAGGACGTAAGCGAAAAAAATCCGAGCAGTTCCATACTCTTTCCTCCAAAAAGCTTCGTTCACATGTATACTATAACACATTTCGACGGCTTTTGCAAGATTTTCTTTACCGATGTTTAAGAAGAGTCAACTTTTTTTCGACGAGCTGATTTTTTTTGCAAAATTCTATTGCATTTTCAGTCCGATTGATGTAAAATATTTGGTAAAATAACAGAAGAAAGAGCAAGCATTCAACAAGAATGCAGAGAGTTTCACATGAACGCTTACGTTGCACGCGTCATTGAAGACGCAAAAGTGAAGTACAAGAATGAGCCTGAATTTATTCAGACCGTGGAAGAGGTGCTGTCCTCCCTGTCCCCCGTGGTGGACGCTCATCCCGAATACGAAAAGGCAGATCTGCTGGGCAGAATGATCGAGCCCGAGAGAATGTTCACCTTCCGCGTGGTTTGGGTGGACGATAACGGCGTTGCACACACCAACACCGGTTACCGTTGCCAGTTCAACGGTGCCATCGGCCCCTACAAGGGCGGTCTGCGCTTCAAGCCCAATGTGTATGCAGGCATTATCAAGTTCCTGGGCTTTGAGCAGACCTTCAAAAACGCACTGACCGGTCAGCCCATCGGCGGCGGTAAGGGCGGCTCCGACTTTAACCCCAAGGGCAAATCCGAAGGGGAAATTATGCGCTTCTGCCAGAGCTATATGACCGCTCTTTACAGATACATCGGTCCCGATATCGACGTGCCCGCAGGTGACGAGGGCGTGGGCGGCAGAGAGATCGGCTATATGTTCGGTCAGTACAGACGCCTGAAGGGCGTTTGGGAAAACGGCGTACTCACCGGTAAGGGTATGACCTACGGTGGCTCCCGCTTCCGTCCCGAGGCAACCGGCTACGGTGCCATCTACTATCTCAACAGCGTGCTTGCCCATGAGGGAGACACCATCGAGGGCAAGACCATCGCCGTTTCGGGCTACGGCAACGTTTCCTGGGGTATCTGCAAGAAGGCAAGAGAGCTGGGCGCAAAGGTGGTTACCATCTCGGGCAGAGACGGCTACATCTACGACGAAGAGGGCGTGACCTCCTCCGATGAGAAGGTGGCATATCTGCTTGAAATGCGCGCCTCCAAGAACGGCAGCATCAAGGACTATGCAGACAAGTTCGGCGTGCCCTTCTTCCCCGGTGAGAAGCCCTGGGGCAGAAAGGTGGACATCGCAATGCCCGCCGCCACCCAAAACGAAGTGGTGATGGAGGATGCCAAGAAGATCGCCGCAAACGGTGTGAAATACTATATGGAAGTATCCAATATGTCCACCACCAACGACGCCCTCAACTTCCTGCGTGAGCAAGAGGGCATGATCGTCGGCCCCGCAAAGGCAGTCAATGCCGGTGGCGTGGGCGTTTCGGCTCTGGAAATGTCCCAGAACTCCGAGCGTCTTGTTTGGACTGCCGAGGAAGTGGACGAAAAGCTGAAGGCAATGATGAAGGACATCCACGACTCCTCCGCAAAAGCGGCAGAGACCTACGGTCTTGGCTACGATCTGGTGGCAGGTGCGAACATCGCAGGCTTTACCAAGGTGGCTGAGGCGATGATGGCACAGGGTATCTTCTAAGATCAAATACGATCCAAAGCATCAAAAAAAGGTTCTTGACCTTACGGTCAAGAACCTTTTTGTTGGAATGTTGAAGGGACGATTAAAAATGTCCTCTGCCGCCGCCCCTTGAGCCGCCGCCTCCTCCACCGCCCGAGCTGCTCTGACGGGGACTGTAGGTTCTGGTGTGGGTACGGAAAAGGAAGAGATCCTTTTCCCTTCTCAGCTTGAAGCTTCCCTGCTTCACATAGCCCCCTGCCGTTTTCTTGGGCGACACCGATTTCAATTTGGAGCGCATTACAAAGACGGTCACAAGGGCAATGATCAGACCTAAAAACAAGGCGATGAAGATATTTCTTCCCCAAGGAACATACACGTAAAAGTGTCCGTCCCTGGCATCCGAAACCAGCTTTTCCGCTCCCTCCAGATAACCCTCAAAGGCACGTCTGTAGTTGTCGGAGGAAAGCGGTGCAAAGAAGCAATCTTCAAGATAGTGGTAGGTGGCATCCTGACTGATCGCCTTGTTGCCAAAGCCGTAAGTGGCAACGCACCATTCTCTGTCCGACATATCAAGGATCAGCATCACAGCATCCTCTCGATAGTTATAACGTCTATGATAGGTGTCAGCATAGTCAAGGATGTC
>JAGBIB010000074.1 GCA_017935195.1 Clostridia bacterium | reverse complement strand
TTTCTTTGCTTTCTGCATATCAAAAAGCCACCACGAAAACCGTGGTGGCTAATTTCATTTTACCGCTAATTACCGCTAATTTTGCAGACCCTCACCCCTGCAACTTTGTTTTGGAAATACTCCGTTTCCACCCACAAAACGCAGTTATCAAAGCGGGAGAAGCGTTTTGCGGCGGCGCAAACCGAATTTCAATTTACCTCTTTTCACCGCTTTACCTCCGAAGTGCCTCTGAATTTTTTTGCAGTCGGTTGCAATTTTCTTCTTTTGGTGCTATACTGTAAAAGAGCGGTCGAAACAAAGCGATCAACGAGCCGACCGTCATCGGAGGAGCTATGACCTTTTTCAAAAGCAAAAAAGGAAAAATACTGATCGCCGTCCTGGCATCAGTCCTTTCACTCAGCCTGCTTTTAACGGGCGGCTGCGCCCTTTATCTTGCCGATTATTATAAGACCGACAAGGAGCAATCGGGACGCCTTTGCGCAGAGCTTTCATCGACAGACGTGGAGCGCACTACCCTTTCTGACGGCACGCTTCTTTTTATGCCCCCCGATCCCGCGGCGGGCTTCATCTTCTACCCCGGAGGCAAGGTGGAGTATACCGCCTATCTGCCCCTGATGGAGGCGCTTGCCGCAAGGGGGATCTGCTGTCTGCTTTTGAAAATGCCCTTCAATCTGGCGGTTTTTGACGTTGACGCCGCAAAGGGTCTTGCCGACCTCTACCCCGAAATCGAAGACTGGTATATCGGCGGTCACTCTCTTGGCGGCTCGATGGCGGCAAGCCATCTTGCAAAAAACACCGGCGACTATCGGGGGCTTATACTGTTGGCGTCCTATTCCACCGCCGACCTGAAAGGCTCGGGGCTGTCCGTCCTTTCGGTATACGGAAGCGAGGACGGGGTATTAAACCTTGAGAAGTATGAAAAGTACAAGGAAAATCTGCCAAAAGACCATAAAGAGCTGGTGATCGACGGCGGATGCCACGCCTTTTTTGGCTGCTACGGCGCGCAGAAGGGAGACGGTACCCCCACCCTCACAGCAAAAGAACAGATCGAGCAGACGGCGGACGCCGTTGCCTCGCTGACCGTGATCAACGAACTCAAGCCTTAAAGGAGCAACGATATGTTAAAGGAAAATTCTCTCGCCCCCGACTTCACCCTGCCCGACAGCAAGGGACAAGCCCGCACTCTTTCGGAATTCAGAGGAAAAAAGGTGGTGCTTTACTTCTATTCCAAGGCAGGCACCCCCGGTTGCACCCGTCAGGCGTGCGCCTTTGGACAAGCCTTCGACGCCTTTGAAGAAAAGAACGCCGCGGTCATCGGCGTCAGCAAGGACAGCCCCGCCGCCCTTTCCCGCTTTGAAGAAAAGCACGGTCTGCCCTTTTTGCTGTTGTCCGACGCCGACCTAACGGTGAGCAAAAGCTACGAGGTGTGGCAGGAAAAGAAGCTTTACGGCAAAACCTCCTTCGGCGTGGTGCGCTCCACCTATATTATAAACGAGGAGGGCATCATCACCCACGCCCTATATAAGGTCAAGCCCGACGAAAACGCCCGGCAGGTGCTTGATCTATTATAAAAAGCAAAGCCGCCGCAGTGCCTTTGGCACTGCGGCAAAGCGTTTGATAAACCTCTTTTCAAAAGAAAAAAAGGGGGGCAAGCCACCCATTCTTCCAAAGTTTTTGAGGGTTTTTAGGGGACTTTTTACAAAAAGTCCCCTAAATGGGGATTGGGGCAAAGCCCCAAATGCTTTTTTAACAGACTGCCGCCGCAGTGCCAAAGGCAGTGCGGCGAAGCTTTTCATTCGGTTAAATGAGCGTTGACGCGTTCAAGCAGATGCTCTGCCAGCTCGTCCAGTCCCTGTCCCGTTTTGGCAGAAACGAAGAACACCTTGATCTCGGGGTTGCGCATTCTGGCGTTTGCCACCACCCTTTCGGTGTCGAAATCGAAATAGGGCAAAACGTCCACCTTGTTGATGACCAGCACCGAGCAGGTCTCGTACATCAAGGGATACTTCAAGGGCTTGTCGTCACCCTCCGGCACCGACAAAACGGTCATATTGAAGTGTGCCCCCGTGTCAAACTCGGCAGGGCAGACCAGATTGCCCACGTTTTCAAGCACCACCAGATCGTAGCCTTCAAAGCCCAGCTCCAAAAGCCCCTGCCTTGTCATATCGGCATCCAGATGGCACATTCCGCCGGTGTGGATCTGAATGGTGTCCACCCCTGCTGAAAGCATGGTCTTGGCATCCACCGCAGAGTCGATGTCCACCTCCATCACCCCAAGGCGCAGACGTTCCTTAAACCGACGGGCAAGACCCAAAAGCAGGGTGGTTTTTCCCGAGCCGGGCGAGGACATCAGATTGATCAGAACGGTCTTCTTTTCCTTCAGCTCGGCGCGTAGCATCTCGGCGTCCTTGTCGTTATCCTCAAAAACGCTCTGCTTCACCTCTATGATCCGTATTTCATCCATTTCGTCCGTCCTCCTTGCTCTCCTCCCAGATCTTCAGATCCAGGTTGTAGTCCTTGAGGAAGTATTCGTGCAGGTCCTCTCTCATAGGCATGGTCTGCTTGATGGAGATCACCCCGGGCTTACACTTGCTCTTGCAAATGCCGCATCCCACGCACAGCTCCTGATTGATGCGCACCTTGCCGTCCTCACCAAAGGAGATGGCTTCCACGGGACAGCCGTTTGCACCCGACACGCACTGCTTGCAACCAACGCATCTCGTTCTGTCTGCCACGGCAGTCCAACCCGAAGGATGGAAGCGGTGACGCTCCTTTTCGGTGGCGTTACGGGCAAGACGCATGGCGATGCAGCAGCAAGGACAGCAAAAGCAGATCTCCAAAAACTTGTCCATCTGATCGTTGCGGATGCCCCAGAGGAGCTGCTCCACCTCCACCCAGACCGCCTGACCCATCAGACCGTATTCCGCCGCCTTGTCCACTCTGCGGCAGGCTTCCTCGTAGTCGATTTCCTTGCCCAAATTGTGCTTGACGATCACTCTGCCCGCTTCACCGAGGAAAAGACAGCCCACGTCGTGGGGGAAGTCCTTGCAATCGTTTGCCTCACGGCAAAGGCAGGAGTCCATCCCGCCAATGAAGGTGGCGTTCTTTAACGACTTTTTGATCAGATCCATGGGCACCACCACCTTTTGACTCTCGTCGGTGATGTCCACGTGCAGAGGCATGACCACGGTGGAGGTGTGCGCCTCCATATCGGGCGAGAGCATAATGCCCTTTTTGTAGATCTTGCCCTTGATGCCCCCCTCCTTCATCCAGACCGAAAACTTGATGAACATCTTGTAAAGCTTCAAGGCAAGGGGCCAGCGCTTGTCGCTCATATAAATGAGATGCTCTTTTAAAAAGTTATAGATGCCAAGACCGTTTGAGCGGTTTTTAAAGGGCGGGAAGCCCACTTCCTTTCTCTTTAACCGCTCCCCGTCAAGATAGAGCACGTTTCCCTGCTCGTCGATGTTTTCTTCGCTCAGCGGGCAGTCCACCTTTAAGGTGTGATGCTGCTGCTCTGCTTCCTGCTTGTTGGTTTGCTCTTCCATACTCATTCCTCAAAAACGTTTTTTTCGCGGGGGTCTTAATAGCCGATCTCCTTGATGATCAGCCCCTTGCCGGGGGCAAGAGCGATCTTTAGTTCGGCATCCCTTAATCGGGGGTAGCTTTCCTTTGCAAGGGGAAAAAGCTTTTCAAAAAAGACGGGCACGAAGGTGGACTCGGTGCCCACCTCAAGGGTCATGAATTTGATCCGCTCAATACCGTTTTGCTCGGCAATACCGTTGACCTTGCTCACCGCTCTGCTGAGCACTCCAAGCTCGTGCATTCCCTTTTCCTTCCTTTTTTGATATGTTTTACTCTAAAAATACCCCTAAGTGGGGCATTTTTTGTTTTTTAGAGTATAGCACATCAGCCGTCTTTTTTCAAGCATCTTCAAAGAAGATAGGAGGATTGTGCAAAAAAGGCTCTTTTTTGAGATAAAAGATCAAAAAGAAAACCATGCCGAGCCGGCACACCTATAAAAAGCCCCCTGCAGCATAATACCGCAAGGGGCTTGCCTTTAAAAGCGTTTTTGAGTGCATTCGCTGACCGATACGATCAAAGCATTACTCTCCGGGCCACGCATTCAGGATCTTTCCATTCTGCTTGGATATAGCAATACTAAAGCACGCTCCCGGAATGGGCACCTCCAAACCAAAGTCCACAACCCAAACCTCGTCTTCGGTATCGAAGAATACACCGGTTAATACGTAACCATTTTCATTCCGAGTCCGAAGCCTTTCAAATTCCTCACAGGCAATCGCAATTGCCGTCTCTTTATCGGGAACCTTATTTTCAGAGCCTTCAGCTTCAGCCGAGTCCCACATTTCTCCGTAGTATTTGCTGTACACGCCCTCTTGATAATCGATCTCCCTTGAAGGTTCTCCCTCCGTTATTGAAGATTCTCCCTCCGTTATTGAGGGATCTGATTCAGAAGCACCTTCCTCAGAGCGCCCGTTATTACCGGTTCGGCTGCATCCGACCAATGTCAAGACCGCCAAGATCAAAATGAGAACAACCGTCCATTTTCCTTTTTTCATATTGAACACGCTCCTTTCTCCTTATCTTCATTATATCATAAAATGCAAATAAAGTCAACACAAATAGAAAGCTTTCCGTTTTTTAAGGAATTAGAAACGACAATTTTCGTCCTTTTCACACCCTTCTTTAAGGAAACGCCCAAAATCGTACGTTCATCGGAAAACGGTGTCGTCTCAACTCTTCATTTGAGCATCGTTTTTTAAGGGCTTACTGCTCCTGCAAACGCCCGTTGAGCTTCCTTGATACCCCCTTCACCGCCAAAAAAACGGTCAGCCAGATGATGGCGTAGCCGACGACGAACACCAGAGTGAAGATTGCCACCACGCCGATCTCAAAGGGAATCCAGGAATTGACCAGATAACAAAGCACGTAGCAGACGTACAAAAGCGAAAAGTGGCAAAAAAGGCTCTTGGGCAGTGACCACTCCTCAATCTGATTGAACACGCTCCCCCCTGCCTGAAAAAAGGCAAGCAGATAGGTGGATAAAATGGCAACCAGCACCTGCCACCCGTCAAGGGAAAAGTTCTCAAGCGTTCCTTCAAGTATAGCGTAAATAATGCCCAGAATGATGGGCCCGAAGCCCCCGAAAGCAAGACCTCTGAACAAAAAATCCTTTGCATATTTTTTCATAATCCGAATCTCTCCTTTACTTTTTTCACACATCTTCTTGAAACGTAATCGGTATAGCCGTTTTTAAAGCGCACCTTCAGCGTCCCCGAGATCGAAGCGTCAAAGCGCTCGATCTGCTTCACCGACGCAAGGCAGGACTGATTGATTTTCAAAAAGTCTTGCCCCAGCTCCTCCTCCAACTGATAAAGGCGGCTTTTCACCGTCAGCCGCTCCCTTCCCGTAAGGGCAAAGATCTTTCCCTCCTCGGCAATAAAGCAGCAGACCGCCATCGGGTCAAGAATCACCGCTTCCTCCCCCCGATAGCCCACGAGAGGGCGGTCTTCCTCTTTGCACAGTGCCCTTAACCGGTCGGCAAACGTCCCGTCCTCCTTTAAATATGCCCGCACCTCCTGGGGGCGGTCCTTTTCAAAAAATATACGTAGCTTCACTCTTTCTTCCTCCTTGCAAAAGGACTGCGCGCACGCCCTTGCAACAACACTATAGCACATCCTTTTCTCCTTTTCAAGGGCTTTTGCCTATGCGGTCGCTTTCGGGGGGTATGCGGTTAAAAAGAAAAGAAGACGCCCCTTCTTGACATCCCGCCCCGGGCGTGGTATACTGAAAAAAAAGGGGTTGTATTATGAAAAATAAAAAAAGACTTTTGGTCGTCTTGCTCTCACTTTTGCTCGCTTTGTTGCTCCTTCTCGGCGCTCTGCCCTTTTTGCTTTACGGGCTGATCGTCACGCCCAGATTCAAGGGGGACTTTTCGGTGGAAGGCTACACCGCCTACATAGAAGAGGAGCGCTATCAAAGCGATCTGACCTACGGAAAAGTTGAAAACAAAACCGAAGTGGTAAAGGCGGCAAAAAAAGCCTTCGCTGACCGCTTTGATGACAAGGACGGACTTTTAAGTCCTCGGATGTATTCCATTTATCACGATAAAGAGGCTGACGTCTGGCTTGTGGAAAGTCACAGTGCTCTCTTGCTTCTTCCCTTTGCCTTGGGTGGAGGGCACTATCTGCTTTTAAACTCCGACGGCACCGTTCTTGCAATATGGGGCACGAAATAACCGCCCAAATTTTATAAAACGGCGGAAAGGATCACTGTATGAAACGCTTTCACCAAAAAAGTCCGCTCTTCTTCGCACTCACGCTCATCGGCATCTACGTGGCGGGAGCAAGCATCACCGATGCCCTCTCTGCCGCAATCGGCGTTGAAAAGGCGCTGACCCTGCCCTTTTTTGCCGCTTTTTCGCTCATTTTGCTGCTCTTTTTGAAAAAAGAGGGGCTGTTTGCCGAATACGGGCTTTGCAAGCCCGCCTACCCTGCAAGACGCTTTCTCTTTTATCTTCCTCTTCTGCCCGCCCTTTCCTGCAATCTGTGGTTTGGCGTCACCCTCAACTATACGCCGCTTGAGAGCGTCCTTCACCTGTTGTCCATGCTTCTCGTGGGCTTTTTGGAGGAGCTGATCTTCCGTGGCTTTCTTTTTCGGGCAATGGCTCAAAAGGGGGTCAAGAGCGCGATGATCGTCTCCGCTCTCACCTTCGGTATCGGTCATATGGTCAATCTGATCAACGGAAGCGGTGCCACGCTGATCGAAAACCTCTGTCAGGTGCTTGGTGCCTGCGCCTTCGGACTGCTCTTCGTTTATCTCTTTTACAAGGGCAAGAGCCTGCTTGTCTGCATCGCCGCCCACAGCATCATCAACGGTCTTTCGGTCTTTGCCGTGAGCCCGACAAGCGGGGGCGTGATCGCCAGCGGTATCGCAATGACCCTTTTTGCTCTTGGCTACACCCTGCTTCTCACCAAAACGCTGAAAAGCGCCTCCTCCCAATAAAAAAATAATTTGGGGCTTTGCCCCAACCCCCATTCAGGAAACTTTTTATAAAAAGTTTCCTGAAAACCTTCAAAAATTTTGAAGGAATGAGTAATATAAAACCCGCTTTTCTTTTAAAAAGCAGGGTATCGACATCCTCAAAACGGGCGATCTCTTAAAAGAGATCGCCCATTTTGTCAAAAAAGCCATTTGGGGCTTTGCCCCAACCCCCATTCAGGGGACTTTTTGTAAAAAGTCCCCTGAAAACCTTCAAAAACTTTGGAAGAATGGGTGGTTTTAAAACTGTTTTTCTTTTGAAGCGGGGTTTATCGACACGCTCACGGGCGATCTCCGTAAAGGGATCGCCCGTTTTTGATTTTTGCATCCTTTTATTTGTTTTATTTGTTTTTCAAAAGCAAAATGCCCACCGAGGCAAGACCAATGCCCGCCATAGAAAAGCCGCCATTTATTTATCCTCCCGCGCCCTGCCCTTTTGCCGATCGATCAGCCTTAAAAGCGTGGGGCGGTTATAGCGTTGCAGAATGATGAAGACCGTATCCACCCCCGCCGCAAAAAGAGAGGTGAGGAGAAAAACGGGCAGATCGCCGAAAAAAATGGCAAGAAGCAGGGGCAAAAAGGAGAGAAAAACGATGATGAGATGCACCGTTTCCGCCTGACAAGTCGCCATGGCAAGCTGTTCAAGGCTTTTGTCCTTGATGGAAAAGGTGTCGGGATCGTAAGTCGGGATCTTCTTTTTCCACTTTTTCACCCGCAAAAGGGCGTAAAGCCTTTTTTCAAAGGGCAGAGGGGCAAAGCGCTTTGCCCGATAGTTCATCTGATTGTGAAAGAGGGCGTTGACCGTGTATCCCACCAAAAGGCGCATCCCGAAGTGATAGGCAAAAACACCGAAGGTGATGGTCAGCGTCAAGAGCACACCTCCGCCAAAGATCACCCTGCAAACCAAAAACAGGACGAACAACACCGTAAAGACCAGCGCACAACCCTTCATTTTCTTTGCCATCGGCTTTTCTCCCTTCAATCCAATCGGTTCTTATAGGCAGTATACCACAACCGCCCCCCTTTTTCAAGGTCAGCACCCTCTTTTTTTATGGTCCTCCTCCACCTCGCTCTTCCAGTCGGCGGCAACGCACCCCTCGGTACGCATACGGTACACCGCCTTGTTCATCGCTTCATAGTTCAGCCTTGTACCCTTGCTGTCGGCACAGTAGTTTACCGCATGATCGGAGGAAATGCCCATGCTCTTTGCCGTGAGGATGGCATCCACATTTGCCCCGATGAAGAGAAACTCCCAGCCGTAGCGGTTCTTTTGCCGCTCGATCATCTCTTTGATGCCCTCTCCGTTATATCGGCGGCTGGCGTTTTCCATTCCGTCGGTGGTGATGAGGAAGAGGGTATGATCGGGCCGATCCTCGGGACGGGCGTACTTGTGGACATTGCCGATATGGTGAATGGCAGAGCCCACCGCATCAAAAAGGGCGGTGGTGCCGCGGGTGACGTAGTCTTCCCCGGTCAGAGGGGCAACCTCCGTCAGGGGAATGCGATCGTGAAGAACCACCTGTTCGTGGTCAAAGAGGATTGTGGACACCAGACAGTCCCCTTCCTCCCTCTTCTGCTTTTCGATCATCGCATTAAATCCCCCCACGGTGTCCCCTTCAAGACCGCTCATCGAGCCGCTGCGGTCAAGAATGAAGACCAGCTCGGTCAGCTTGCCCTGCGCTTCGTTGACGGTGATGTCCTTTTGATCGTTTACCGGATTTTTCTTGAAAATGCTCATATAAAATACCTCTCTTTCCTTTGGTGGCTACAGTATACCACAAGAAAAGAGAGGCATGGTCGCCTGCAAGGCGACAAATCAATTTTTAAAGCTTTTTATAAACGGTGATCCACATGGTGGCAAAGCAAGCCGCCCCACCGATGGCATTGGAGATGGGCTCTGCCAAAAACACACCCTTGACACCAAGCCCCAGAGCGGGCAGAAGGAGGGTCAAAGGCACCACGATCAGCGCCTTGCGCAAAAGTGAGAAAAAGACTGCCTTTTTCGCCTTGCCGAGGGCTTGGAAGGTGGTCTGCCCCGCAAATTGAAGTGCCATTAAGAAGAAGCCAAAGAAATAGAGGTTCATCATCTCCGCGCCGATCCTTACCGTGTCGGCAGAGTCTGTGAAGAGCGCCATCAGCGCCCGGGGAAAGAGCATGATGAAGACCCACGCCACGATCGTATACGCCGTGCCGATGACGGTGGTGAAGCGGATGCCCTCCTTCACTCTGTCGTTGCGCCTTGCCCCGTAGTTGAAGCCCAGAACGGGTTGCGCTCCGCTGCTGATGCCCATCACGGGCAGGGTCACCAGATCTCTGACCGACCCGATCACCGCAAGCACCCCCACGTAAAGGTCGCCAAGCTCCCCGCCGTAAAGCTGAAGCTGGTTGTTTGACACGATCTGCACAAGGCTGCCCGTCGCCTGCATCACGAAGGCGGGAAGACCCAGCGAGCAGATGCGCGCCGTTGTTTTGAGCGAAATACGGAAATGCTCCTTTTTCAAGCGCAAAATAGCCTTTTTGCCCACCAAGAACCACAAAACCCACAGACAAGAAACCCCTTGGCTGATGACGGTGGCAAGGGCGGCGCCCCGCACCTCCATCGAAAAGCCGTAAATAAAGAGGGCGTCAAGCGCAATGTTCAGCACTGCGCCAAGAACGGTGGTCAGCATCCCGATCTTCGGGAAGCCCTGCGCATTGATATAGCCGTTTAAGCCCGTGGAGATCATGGAAAAAAAGGTGCCGAACAGATAGATCGAAAGATATTCCTCGGCATAGGGAAGCGACCCCTCCCCCGCGCCGAACAGCAGAAGAATGGGGGTCTTGAACAGATAGCAGAAGACAAAAAGCACCACCGAGGAAAGGGAGAGCAGGGCAAACACGTTGCCAAGCACCCGCTCCGCCTCCTCCTTTTTCCCTTCACCGCGGGCAATGGAAAAGATGGTGGCACCTCCCGTGCCGAAAAGGCTGGTGAAGGCGGCGATGAGTACGATGACGGGGAAGGTGACCCCCAAGCCCGACAGCGCCATCTCGCCCACGTCCTCAAGATGCCCGATGAAGATGCGGTCCACCACGTTATATAATAGCTGAACCGCCTGGGCAAGGGTGAGGGGGAGAGCTTGGGCAAGGATGCGTCCCTTCACCGAGCCCGATGAAAAATCGTATTTTGACTGATCCATGCCGTTCACGCCCCCAAAAGCGATTGATCAAAGGCGAAAAGTGCCTCGTTGATCTCAAAAACGTTGTAATTACCCCGCTCGATAAAGTATTTTACGATCAGGTCAAAGCGACTGCTGGAGGAAAGGGCAAAGCCCGCCTTCTTCAAAAGCGCCTCTGTCTCCTTCAAGTTCAGCTCCAGCGCAATGGCAAAGGCAAGGACGGTAGGCTTGGAGGGACGGTAAAACTCGTCCTTTCTGATTTTTGCAAAGTGCTTTCTGTCCACATTTGCCTTTTTGTAGCACTGGACATCGGTCATTCCCTTTTCGTCAATCAGCCGCAAAAGGGCTCTTGAAAAGCTTTCGTCAAGCTCCTCAAGCAGCCTTGCCAATTCACGCTCTGCCCCATCGGGTGTGGGAGCACTGTCGGAAAGAATACTCCAATCATGCTTCTTCGGTCTTGCCGCTCTCTTGACATAGGACAGCGCCGTCATTTGGCGCTCTCTTCTTTGTCCCTCCTCCTCTTCACGCACTGCGGCATAGCCGTCGTCTATGTAGGAGGCAACCCGAGAAAAAAGCTCTTCGCTAAGACAAAAAGAGGTTTTATCAAAGATCACCAAATAGACGGTGATCTCATATTTTAAGACGTACTCCTCCAACACCCCCAGCGCCACACGAAGAGCCTGATCCTTAGGATAGCCATACGCTCCCGTCGAAATAAGGGGAAAGGCGATGCTCTCAAGCCCTCTTTCAAGGGCCAGCTCCATAGAGGATCGATAGCAGGAGGCAAGCAGTTCCTTTTCGTTCTGCCCTCCGCCCTGCCAGACGGGGCCAACGGTGTGGATGACATGCCGTGCGGGCAGATTGTAGCCTGCCGTGATTTTGGCCTTGCCCGTCTCACACCCCCCAAGGGTGCGGCACTCCGACAGTAGTTCCTGCCCTGCCGCCAGGTGGATGGCGCCGTCTACCCCTCCTCCGCCAAGCAGAGTGTGATTGGCGGCATTGACGATGGCATCCACCTGCATTTTCGTGATGTCATTTCGCACGATATAAAGAGGCATCCCATCCTCCTTTCTGCGGCAAACAC
This sequence comes from Clostridia bacterium, assembly GCA_017935195.1. Taxonomy (GTDB): domain Bacteria; phylum Bacillota; class Clostridia; order Oscillospirales; family CAG-272; genus UBA11512. The sequence continues at coordinate 5,279 of JAGBIB010000074.1, read as the reverse complement.
CGCTTATTCTTCCAAAATCAATCCCACCGGGCAATGGTCACTGCCCATAACCTCGCCATAGATCAGGCTGTCCTTGACACGGGCAAGCAGGCGCTCTGACACCACGAAGTAGTCGATGCGCCATCCCACATTCTTTTCTCTTGCCTTCATCATATAGCTCCACCAGGTGTATTCCACTCTGTCGGGATAGAGGGTGCGGAAGGTGTCCGCAAAGCCGTTTTGAAGCAAAACGGTGAACTTTTCCCGCTCTTCATCGGAAAAGCCTGCACTTTTACGGTTGCTTTTGGGATTCTTTAAATCGATCTCTTCGTGGGCAACGTTCAAATCACCGCAGTAGATCACCGGCTTTTTGGCATCCAAGCCCTTGATATACTTTAAAAGCGACTCCTCCCAGCGCATACGGTAATCAAGTCTGGCAAGCTCTCTTTGGGCGTTGGGAGTGTAGACGCACAAAAGGTAGAAATCCTCATATTCCAGCGTGATCGCCCGCCCCTCGTGATCGTGCTCCTCTTCGCCGATGCCGTAAAAAACGGAGATCGGCTCCTTTTTGGCAAAGACCGCCGTGCCCGAATAGCCCTTCTTTTCGGCGCTGTACCAGTATTGATGATAGCCTGCGGCTTCAAAATCCGCCTGCCCCTCTTGCATTTTGCTTTCCTGAATGCAGAAGAAATCGGCATCCGCCTCCTTAAAAAAGTCGGCAAAGCCTTTACCAAGGCACGCCCTGAAGCCGTTTACGTTCCACGAAATGAATTTCATATTCTGTCCTTTCACCCTTCAAGGGTTTTGAAGATCTCCTGCCACACCCGCTCGTCCTGGGCGGTGATGGCGTTCCAGTCAAGGGAAGAAACGAAGGATTTTCTTTGCTCGTCGCTCTCAAGCTCCTTTTTCTTTTGCTTCTTCTGAAGCAACGCCGTATATTCCCCAAGGCGCTTCACGGCGTCCTCGGTGTAGTTGGGGTTGTGTCCCTTGTTCTTTTCAAGAAGGAAGGACACCCTTTCTTTGTCCTTCAGCGCATCCAAAAGGGGATCGAAGTGCATCTCCCTTGTCACCAGCGGATCGTTTTCCGAATAGATCAGCAGAACGGAGGCGGTGGTGTTTTTCAGCGCTTCAATGCCGTTAAAGTCGGCGTACCTGCCGTTTTCCAGCCGTTCAAAGGCGTGGACGGCATCGGCAAATCCCCTTGGGAGCTTTTTAAAAAAGCAGTCGATCTGCCTTTTTACCGAAACGAAGCCCGAGATCACCACCAGGTGGGCAATTTCAGGGTGGAGGGCGGAAATATTCATGGTGGAATAGCCGCCCCAGCTATGACCGATCACCGAAAAACGGGTATCCTTCAGTCCTTCCTCGCCTTTTAACGCCCGAAAGCAGGCATCCAGATCGGAAAGGGAGCGTCCAAGACCGCAGGTGCCCTCCCCCTGCGACTCCATACAGCCGGTGTGATCGTAGGAAAAGACGGTATAGCCCTCTCGGCAAAGGCGCTCGATCTCCTTCATATAGGAGCGGTGTCCCCCGCCAAAGCCGTGGTCAAAGACCACAAGTCTTCCCTTTTTGGGGTTGTCGTAGTGGTAAAAATAGCCCTTCAAGGTCTTGCCCTGCCCGTTATCGAAGGTATAGGGACGGGCAGAGAGCCCCTCAAAATCGGCGGCGGAAAAATAGTAGGCAAGTCCCTTATCGTCGCACCGCGAAGCAAACTGCTTTTGATATCTCTTCACGATCTGCTTTTCAAAAATCATCTTTTTCCTCCGTTTTTGCCCCTTTGGGCTTTGTTTTTTGGTATAACGGGCTCTTTTCAGCCCTCTTTTGCGCCAAGCTGCAGCTCTTCGGCGTGCTCCTTCATGGCTGAAATGCAGATCTCCGCCACCTGCTTTACCTCCAGCCCCAGCATCTCACACCCCTTTTTAATCAGCTCTCTGTCACACTTTGCGGCAAATTTCTTGTCCTTGAACTTCTTCATAAAGGAGGACACCTCCATATCGGTGATACCCGCAGGGCGCATTCTTGCCGCCGCCTGAATGATGCCCGTCAGCTCGTCCACCGTGTAAAGCGCCTTTTCCATATTGGTCAGAGGCTCCACGTCGCACACGATCCCATAGCCGTGGGCAAGGATGGCGCGCACCTCCTCTTCGTCAAGTCCCGCCGCAAGAAGGGGCTCCTTGGTGTGCTGCAGATGCTCCTCGGGGTGCTGTTCATAATCGTAATCGTGCAGATAGCCGATTGCCATATAGTGTTCCTTGTCCTCCCCGAAATAGTCGGCAAAGCCGCCCATTGCCGCCATCACGTTTTTGGCGTGCAAAAAGAGATGCTCCTCGGTGGTGGTGGTTGCAAGAAGCTCCTTGGCTCTTTCAAGTGTAAGCATATATTTTTTCTCCCGTCCTTGGTTTTTTCATCCTTCAGTATAGCACAATCCACCCAAAAAGTCAACTGAATTGCCCTACGGGCATGAATTGACTGTCGCCATGAATTGACCCTACGGGTCATGAATTACCTGCGGCATAAAATCCCCAATGAATTGCCCTCGACATAAAAAAACGCAAAAAAGAGGCTGTCTCAAATTGCAAATTTGAGACAGCCTCTTTTGAGTTATCTGTGAAGTCTGGTTTCCTCCCACTTTTTATAGACCATTCTGCGCACCACGTTATCAAAAAACAGATAAACGCCGATGGTGAAGGCAAGCGCCAGCACAAGCTCGATGAGAACGAGGGGGCTTGAGAGGATCATTGCGGCATAGTTTAAAACGAGCACCAAAAAGGCGGCTACACAGTAGACGATCCCGTCAAGGGTTCTGCCCTTGATGGTCTTGATGAAAGCGGTCACATTCTCTTTGGTAAATTCTTTGTCGGCAAAATACGCCAAAAAGTCTCTCTTATGACTGCCATTATCTCTCAAATTCCAAAAGATGGGCAGCACGCATAGAATGCCCGCCACAAAATGGGCAAGGGCGCTTGAAACAATGTAGGAAGCAAAGCTTGTTGACTCAAAAAAGAGATTTGCCACCGTCATGGTCAGCGCACGCAGAACGTAATCTCGCACCAGACCCACCACGATCACCGTGACGACGATAAACAGAAATCTTCCAAAACGACCATTCATAAAAGCACACCTCTCATTTTCTTTCGTTCAGTATAGCACAAATCATACGTGCCGTCAATCAACCGTTCGTTGATTTTCTTCACCCTTTCAGCGACTCTATTAAGGGCAGACCGCAAACACCACCGCACAGCTCGTTTTCAAGGGGCGTGACCGTGCCGCAAAGGGGACAGACCGTTTTTCCCTCGGGGAAAAGAGGGAGGGGATAGGGGAGGCCCGAGAGCGAAAGCAATTCTTTTCCTTCCTCATACATCTGCTCATAGCGCTGGGGTGCTTCAAAATGATGAAGCTTCCCCTCGCGATCCTCCACGGTGAAGCGCACGTAAGGCACGTCGATCACGTAGGTACGAACGCGCACCCCCGCGCCGCCCTTGCGCACTCTTTTCACGTAAAATTCCTTTCCGACCACCCTGCCCGAAAAGCTTTTTTTGTAATACTGCCAAGGCTTTAAAAAAAGAGGGGGCAGAAGTAAAAACAAGGCTGTAACGGGTGCAGCATCTCTGCTTGTAACCACCAAAAAAGCGACTGCCGCCTCCAAAAGAAGGAGCTTTAGCAGCTTTTTCATCCGTCTTTTTCTTCTTGCCGAAAATACCTCGGGATACCGCTCCTTGACCAGAGCGATCAGCTCTTTCGTTTCATTCATTTCTCTAAACCTTTCTGTCGATCACGTCCCGCTCCAAGGCGTTGATAAAGGCGCTTCCTGTGTAAATTTCATATTTTCCGATCTCGTCACCGTTGTCAAGCTCGGCAATCTTCCCGCAAACCGACGTATAAAGGCTCTTGCACACGGGGCTCACGATGATGATCCGCTTATAGTCCGAAGGAAATCCGCAAAGAAAATGATCCTCGAAGGAAAAAACGTCTTGTCTGAAAAAACGGATCTTATATAGCCGCGCACCCTCCAGCTCTTCTCCGCGGTCAAAGAAAAAAAGAGGAGTGTTTCTGCCATGGGCGCTGACCAGCTTGCAGGCGTAGCTCTTTTCCCCCACCGACACGGTGAAGGTGGGCTCGTCCCCCTCAAACCACCGAAAAAGGGACAGATAGGGGCGGTGAAGGTCAGAAAGCCGATAGCCTCTGCTATCGCAGGACTTTTTGAGTGCCTTATAAAAGCGGGCGCGCTTAAAAACGCCGTTTAAAAAACGGGCAAGAGGGACGCCCACCACCAAAAGCAGAATGGGGATGAGGGTCTGGGGGGTGGTGAACAGCAGAACGATCAGCTTTATAAAAAAGACCAAATGCATATAGTAGCAGGTCAACAGTGTGCCGCCAAGCAGGTAAACGATCATAGCGGAAAGCAGTTTTTTCTCTGCCTGCCCCGAAAGCCCCCTTCTCTTTTTGTCTTTTTTGCCCCTTTTCATGCTCAAAGCATCCTTGATCCGATGGGATTCCTCCTCTTTTTGTGGACTTTTCCGTTCAAGCTGTCTTGAGGCACTATAGCGAGCAAGGATCGAAAGGATGAGCAAACAAAGCACGAGGGGTAAAAAAAGGATGGCTTTTTGCAAAATCCCGTCCTCTCCCTTAAAAAAGAGGGCGCATGGGGCGGCGAAAAAGACTTTCAGAGGAAACAGCCAATAGATCAATGAAAAAACGCCCAGCTCCGCCCACAACCGTTTTTCAAAAAGATAGAAGGACAAGGACGGCTTTTTGTCCGACACTTCCTTTGCGGCAAAATACCGCTTTCTGAAGTCGGTGCTGTAGTCCGAAAGGATGCGCTTTGAAGAGAAGAAGACGGCGGGGAGAAGCAGGGTGGCAAAAAAAGAAGACAACAGAGGGCGCTCTGTTTCGGCAAAAAAGAACAGCTCCGACCCCCACCAGCAAGCCGCCGCCACAAGAAGCCAGGCGAAATACAGCTGCAAGGATTCCTTTACGGTTCGCTTGACTGTCTTTGCCCGTTCTATAACAACTTTGCATAGCATTCGCACCAAACTCCCCTCTTTTCCGCCCGAAATCCGCACACTTTCTTTTTCGCCAGTATATCATACAGCCCCCCCTTTTGTCAAGGGGATTTCCTTCCTTTCAAGAAAAAAGCGCGCCCGAAGGCTCGGGCGCGCCCAATATTCTTCGCAGTTCGTTAAATAAGAGTGATGGTATATTTCATATTCACCGTTTCGTAGCCCAGCGCCCTCGCGTTTTGCTCCTCTGCCTCCTCTTCAAAGGGCAGAACGTTAAAATGCTCGTCACAGATCCCGCAA
>JAGBIB010000073.1 GCA_017935195.1 Clostridia bacterium | reverse complement strand
GTCTCCTCCCAGGTCTCGGTGTCGAGGAAGTGATACAGATCTCCATCGTCGTAGGAGTACTGCATATCCTTTCTCTCAACATATGCATTTTCAAACTTGTCGGTGGGGCTGAAGGTACGCTCAGTTACCGCACCGGTGATCACGTTGCGGATCTTGGTTCTGACGAACGCTGCACCCTTACCGGGCTTTACGTGCTGGAATTCGATAACCTGCATAACGTTACCGTCCATCTCGAAAGTTACACCGTTCTTGAAATCGCCGGCTACTACCATAATATTTATTCCTCCGTAAATCGTAGAATTGTTTACTTACTCTGTATTGTACAGTATTTTTCTCTCTTTTTCAATAGTTATTTGAAAAAAAGTGTAATTTTTTTTAAAAGTTCTTACAGTTCAATGAGATGCTTGGGGCAATCGGTCAGGATCTGCACGCCGTCCTTGCGGAATGCCGCCATATCCTCAATTCTGCAGCCGTAGGTACCCTTGACGTAGATGCCGGGCTCGATGGTGATCACGTGACCGGTAGTCAGGGGTTTGTCGGCATTTGCGTGTACGCCGGGTGCCTCATGGATGTACATACCCACGCCGTGACCGAGCGAATGGCCAAAGCAGCCCTTAAACTTGGAGCCGTCGATGATGTCTCTTGCGATCTTGTCAAGCGCACCGCCGGTAACGCCCTCCACGATGGCCTCTTCTGCCGAGACCTGAGCGTTTAAAACGGTGTTGTAAAGCAGCTTCATATCCTCGTCAGCCTTGCCGATGACCACCGTTCTGGTCATATCCGAGCAGTAGCCGTTATAAACACAGCCGTAGTCCATGGTAAAGAAGCCCTTTTCCAGCTTCACGGGTCTGGGAACACCGTGGGGCAGGGCAGAGGCCTTGCCCGAAACGGCGATGGTGTCAAAGCTTAATCCCTCGGCACCGTGGGCGCGCATAAAGAATTCAAGCTCCAAAGCCACATCGATCTCGGTCTTGTCGGGGGAGATGAAGCCGAGAATGTGGTCAAATGCCTGTTCCGCAATACGCTGAGCGGAGATGATGTTTTCAATCTCCTCTTCGTCCTTATATTCGCGTAACTCCTCCAGGAGTCTTCCTGCGGGTACCAGCTCCACCCCTTCAAAGGTCTTCTTCAGACCTTCGTATGCTGAAACGGTGGTCCACACGTCTTCAAATGCCAAAGTCTTCACGTCGTTCTTTTCGCAAAGCTCCAGGAACATCTGCTTTCTCTGGCCGCTCATCTGCATCACGGTCAGGTCTCTTGCCTCGTTTTCCGCCATTTCGATGTAGCGGGAGTCGGTGAGCAGGTAGCTTTCCTTTTTGGTGATGAGCAGGTAGCCGTCGTGGAAAAGCACGCCGCTTGCCCAACGCTGGTTGCGGTTGTTGGTGATCAGTACACCGTCAACACCCTCGGGCAGATTTTTTTTGATCTTTTCAAGATGCATATTCATGATACGCTTCTCCTTTTTAAATGAGTCTATTTATTGTATGTGCTTTGTTTAATCTTCGATCTCCACCAGTGCTTCAAGAGCCAGAATATAGGAGGCGGCACCGAAGCCGATGATCGACCCTCTGCAAACAGGTGCGATGACCGAGGTGGCACGGAAGGGATCTCTTGCGTGGATATTGGACAGATGCACCTCGATAACGGGAATGCGGATGGCCTCAATGGCATCTCTGATGGCGTAGGAATAGTGGGTGTAAGCCCCTGCGTTTAAGATCACTGCATCGTATTCCAGGCGGGCGCTGTGCAGAACGTCAATGATCTCTCCTTCATGATTGGATTGGTGAAAGCTGATATCCCAGCCGTATTCTGCTGCACGCTCCTCCATGCGATGCTCGATGGAGGAAAGGGTCAGTGTTCCGTAGTGCTTGGGATCTCTCTCTCCCAGCAAATTCAGATTTGGCCCGTTGATCACAAGAACGTTCATACCGTGTCCTTTCTTTTGTTGTGATATAGGAAGATCAAAGCGTTAAAGCTTTGAAAGATAACAGTTCTTCATGGTGAGGGCATCCTCCGCCATGGTGCCGTCTGATTCGCAGATGATCCTTGGAGAAAGTCCGTCCTTTGCGATACATTCCATCAGCGGCTGAAAATCCGGGCCGAAGACGGTATCCTCAAAGGTCAGATGCTTTTTTTCTCCGGAGGCACCGTATTCGATCTTTGAAAAGTGGCAATGCATCGTTTTGGCTCTTTGGTCGTCAAGCACCTCTGCTGTGCGGTCAAAGACCCTTCTGTAGTCATTTTCATCCTTGAAGACCCCACCGAGATCCCGGGCATTCAAATGCCCGAAATCCACCACCGGGCAGAGTCGCTTATCCATCTTGCAGATGGTCAAAACCTCTTCAAGGGTACCGAGCTGATTGACCTTGCCCATGGTTTCCACCCCGAAGCGCACGGGGGTATCGGGGAATTTTTCAAGGGCCTTATAAAGGGTATCGCAGGCAAGGCGCAGAGCCTCACTCCTTGAGATCTTTGCCGCAGATCCTGCGTGAATGACCATGGTGTCCGCTCCCATCAAGTGGCAGGCCCACAGACTTTTTTCGATGTAATCAAGGCTTTTTAGCCGCTTTTCCTCGTCTATTCCCGACAAGGAGATGTAATAGGGGGTATGAAAGGATAAGGCGATGCCGTACTTTTTGGCTTCTTCACCGATCCTTGAAAAGACCTGTTCTCCTCCCGTGATGCCGTTGCCCGCCGAATATTCGTAGGCATCGAGCCCAAGAGAGGACATATATGCAGGCTCCTCATAACTGTGCTTGAAACCCGCTTTATAAAAGGACAGGCTGTTACCCGAAGGTCCAAAGAGGGCGCTCATTCGATGTCCTTTGAGGCGATGCCTCGTCTGCCCTGAATGCAGTTGATGTTATATTCCTTCAGGTATTTGCGCAAGATCAGGCTTTCAAGATCTCTCTTGATGCCGAAAATGGGCAGGGCACGGTCATTTACCACGGGCTTTACCAGAATCATCGGCACGCCCAGCCTTTTTGCAGCAAGGCAGTCGGTGAAAAGCTGATCCCCCATAAAGGCACACTGATCGTAGCGCACCTTTTCCTTGTGCATCATAATGCGGATTTGGGTGGTGGCGGGCTTTCCCGCTCTGTAGACCGAGGGAATATCCTTACCCGAGAAGGTGCGGACTCTTTTTTTGCTGTTGTTGGAGGCAAGCAGAAGGGTGACCCCCTCCTCCTCCAGACGTTTGAAAAAGGCAAGGGCGTTCGGGGTGGGCAGGCGGTCCATATAGGAAACGAGGGTGTTGTCGATATCGCTG
>JAGBIB010000072.1 GCA_017935195.1 Clostridia bacterium | reverse complement strand
GGCGCTCTTCGGGTCCTTCTCGCTTTGGAAATATTCCGTTTCCGTTTTCGGAACGCAGTCTTTATGACTGCGAGGAATATTTCGTAACGGCGCTAAGGGTGGTGTGGGAGGGGGCTAACTGCGGGCGCCGTTGGCCCTCTGCCTCGGGAAGCAACGCCTGCTCCTCACACTCAAAAATCAGAGATCTTCTATACTCCTCGTAAGCCTCTGTCGCCTCCTTGATCTCTTTTCTGTAGCTCATGGAGAGCACCTCCTCACGAATGAACAGAATTGCCGCAATAATCAATGTAATGCTGATAAAAGACATGATAAAATCTCCTTTTCCGAGAACAATTTCCTGCTCTCCTTCTGTTCCCAGTATAACCCAAAAAATGTGGAATAAATCGGACATTATCCTTGACAGATCACTTTTTTTGGAGTACAATATATACTATGAGAAAAAGGGGCGGACAAGACCACCGATCTGTCCGAGAAAGGATCAATCATGGCAAAAAGTGCAGGACAAAAGCTTCGCATCCTCAGACTGACCGAGATCTTAAAAAGGCGCACCGACGAGACCCACAGTTTGACCACCGGTCAGCTTTTGACCGAGCTTGAACGCTACGGCATCGAGGCAGACCGAAAAACGGTCTACGACGATCTGCAGGCTCTGGAGGACATCGGATGGCATCTTGAAAGAAGCAAAGGAAAAAACGGAGGTGTGAAGCTGCTTTCGGGGGCCTTTGCCTTATCCGAAGTAAAAATGCTGGTGGATGCCGTGCAATCCTCTCGCTTCATCACCGAGAAAAAAAGCCGCTCCCTCACCAAAAAGCTGGGAGAGCTGGTGTCGGAATATCAGGAAAAGGCGCTCGCACGCCATTTTTACAACGGTGATCGCATCAAAAGCGATAACAGTGCCATTCTTTACTCGGTGGATGCCATCAACGAGGCCATCAATGAAAATTGCAAGCTCTCCTTCCGCTACTGGAATTGGGATCACGAAAAAAAGAAGGTCTATCACAGAGAAGGCCAAAGCTATCTGGTCTCTCCTTGGGAATTGACCATTGATGATAATTTTTACTACCTGATCGCCTACGATGACAAAACCGAAAGTCTTCGTCATTACCGAGTGGACAAAATGACCGATGTTTTGCCCACCTCCCTTCCCCGCACAGGCAATGAGCTGACAAAATATCTGAGCTTGCCCGACTACCGTGCCCCCCAATTCGGAATGTTCGGCGGAGAGCAGGTCACTGTTAAAATCAAAGCCCCTCTTTCCATGGCAGGGGTCTTTGTGGATCGATTCGGGCAGGACGTGATCATGCACAAATTCGATGACAGTTCTTTGACCGTGCGCACATCGGTCTGCCCCAGCCCTCAGTTTTTCGGATGGCTCTTCGGCCTTGGTACGGAGGTCAGTCTTCTCGAGCCTGCAGACCTGCGGGACAAATACACCGAAGCCCTGAAAAAAACGCTGAAAGAGCAAAAAAAGGCATAGCACAAAAAAATGCCCGTGCGCTACAAAAGCGCACGGGCATTCGTTTTTTTCATAAATTCAAAAAGTTTACGGCAAATCCGAAATAGATCAGCAGGGACAGCGCATCCACCAGCGTGCTGATGACGGGAGCCGCCATCACCGCAGGATCAAGACGGATCAGCTTTGCGCCAAAGGGTAAAAGACATCCCACCGCCTTTGCCATCATCACCGTTAAGGCAAGGGTGAGGCTGACCACGAGGATCACCCACAGATTCACTTCAACGTTGCCAAGGATCAGACGGTCAAGAAGGAGCATTTTCAAGGCGTTGCACAGTCCGAGAAGCAGACCGCACATCGCCCCCACGGCAATCTCCTTGAACAGCACCTTGAAGGCGTCCTTCAGCTCCAGATCACCAAGGGAAAGTCCGCGGATCACTGCAACCGACGCCTGCGAGCCCGAGTTACCGCCGCTGTTCATCAGCATGGGAATGAAGCCGATAAGCACCGCGCAAGCCGCCAGCTTTTCCTCAAAGGAGGAAATGATCGCCCCCGTGAAGGTGGCAGACAGGGTCAGAAGCAAAAGCCAGGGGAAGCGCGCCTTGAAAAGGGCGAAGATCGAGGTCTTGGTATAAGGCAGGTCGGTGGGTGCCGTTGCCGCCATCTTGGAGAAGTCCTCTTCGCTCTCCTGACTGATGATGTCAAAGGCGTCGTCCACCGTGACGATGCCCACCAGCAGTCCGTCCTTGTCTACCACCGGCAGAGCAAGCAGTCCGTATTCGCGGATGCGGTTGGAGACCTCCTCCTTGTTCTCGTCGGTGTGCGCACAGATGATGTTGGTCTCCATCAGATCGCCCACCGTCTTTTCGGGATCTGCCAGAAGCAGATCCTTCACGGTGATCACACCGATCAACTTCTTCTTTTTGTTTGTCACATAGCAGGTGTACATTGTTTCACTGTTGGTGCCCACCCGCCTGATCTTTTCAAAGGCCTCCACAACCGTCATAAAGGAACGCAGGGCGATATATTCGGTGGTCATCACCGAGCCGGCGCTGTCCTTGGGGTAGGCTAAGATCTCGTTGATGTCCTTGCGCATTTCGGGATGGGCGGTGGCAAGGATCCTTTTGACCACGTTTGCAGGCATCTCCTCAATCAGATCCACCGTGTCGTCCACGTACATCTCGTTTAAAAGCAAACGAAGCTCCTTGTCCGAAAAGCCCCCGATCAGCCGCTCCTGCAGGTCGCTGCCCATCTCGATGAAGGTGTCTGCACCCAGCTCCTTTGGAAGCAGTCTGAAAATGGGAACGACCCATTCAAAGGGCAGCTCTTCCAACATTTCGGCTATATCCACAGGGTATTCCTCGGAAAGAGCGCGCTTGATGGCTCCGTACCGTTTGCTTTCGATAAGCTCCTTCAGCTCTTCTAAGGTAATCGTTCTCATGGTTCATTCCTCGCTTTCCCTGAAAATTGCAAGGGACTGCCTCATCCGCCTTTGCGGTGCGCAGTCCCTTTTCTTCAATGTTGACCGATCAGGTCATTTTGACGGGAAGGATCTCGCCGTTTTCGCCGAAATACATCCTGTCAATGGAAAGCATACGGTGATGAGGATTGAGATCGCCCACCGTTCTTCTGTGGTATACGATCAGCCAATCGTCCTGCGTTCCTTCGATCTTCAGATAGCCGTGATGTCCGGGGCCGTCTGCCACGGGAGGCTGAGCCGAAAGGATCTTGGAAACCTCGCCGAAGGGTCCTTCGGGGGTTTCGGCAATGCAGGTGCATACGCCGTAGCTTTCATCCGTCCAATTGCCCGTGCTGAACATGAAATGGTATCTGCCGTCTCTCTTCAGCATACAGGGACCCTCCACGTAACCCGCAGGGGTGATCTCCTTGAACGTTTCTCCTGTTGAAAGGGGTGCAAATCCGGTCATTTCCTCGTTCATCTTTGCAAGCACGCAATGTCCCCAGCCGCCGAAATAGAGATAAATGTCCTCTCCGTCCTTGAAGAGGTGAGCGTCGATGGGCTGTGCGCCGAAGACGAAACGGTCAAGCAGGGGCTTGCCAAGATAGCCCTTGAAGGGGCCCTTGGGCGAATCGGATACGGCGATCTCAAGACCGCCCACCTCTTCGTCCTTCTGGATGTTATTGGAGGCAAAGACCAGATAATATTTGTTGTTTTTTTCAATAATAGTGGGTGCCCACACCGCGTGGGTCACGTGAGGGAAGGTGGACATATCGAGAATGTTCTTTTCCACCTGCCAGGATTCAAGATCGGAGGAATACACCACGTCTAAATTGAGCTGCTCGCGGAAGGGCAGCGAGTGGGTCACGTAAATATAATACGCATCCTCGTAATATCTTGCCTCGGGGTCGGCGTACCAGCCGTTTACGATGGGGTTACTACTCATATAAGCGAATCAACCTCTTTTCTCACTGATTATTTTGTGTTTTGCTCTATAGCTCACGGCACAAAGACCGCCACGCGGTCATTTTTACCGTAATCCTTAAAGATCTCAAGGGCAAAGCCCGACTTTTTTGAAAGATCTTCCATCAGCGGGCGCTGATCGTAGCCGATCTCAAAAACCATTTTCCCACCCGCCTTCAAAAGCTTGGGGCCTTCTTCCAGGATCCGCCTGTAAAAATCGCCCCCGTCCACGCCCCCGTCAAAGGCAATGCGGGGTTCAAAGGCGCATTCCTCCTCCAGCGTGTCTACCACCTCGCTTAATACGTAAGGGGGATTTGAGACGATCAGATCGTAAAGACCCTTTGGAAAATCCGCTATCAGATCGCATTCAAGGAAGGTGCAGCGGTCAAGCACCCCGTTTTTTTCGGCATTTTCTTTTGCAAGGGCAAGAGCGTCGGGGCTGACGTCCACAAGGGTCGCCTGCGTGTCCTCGCTATGGCAAAGAACCGAGATGGCAATGCACCCCGAGCCTGTGCAAAGATCAAGAAGACTGCCGCCGCGGGGCAGATGACGAAGCACCCGCTCCACCACCCGCTCGGTGTCGGGTCGGGGGATCAGTACGGCAGGGGTCACCTTGTAGGTCTCGTCAAAAAAGACGGTCTCTCCTAAAATATAAGCAAGAGGCTCGTGCAAAGAAAGCCTTTTGCGGGCATCTGCCAGCTTTTCGGGGTCGCTGCCGAAATATTCCAAAAGCAGTCGCTCTTCCATTGAAATCATCGGCATCTCTCCCCTCGTTTGTTCTGTTTATGGTAACACAAATAAAGAACAATTGCAAGTGTTTTTTTCTTTTTATGCAAAAAAAGCTGAATAATACGTCCCTCCCCTGCGCTTTGCCGTCGATTTACCAAGAAAAACGGCAGATACAAGGCTTTTTTTACACAGACGGCAGAAAAAGACACAAAAAGCTCTTGAAATTTTCAAAAAAATAAGGTATACTGTACTCCGATAGCGAAACGATCTTGAGAAAGGAGCATTGCCATGGCAGAAAAGGGCGGACGCAAGATCATAGCAGTCAACCGCAAGGCAAGACACGATTATTTTGTGGACGAGACCTTTGAAGCGGGCATAGAGCTGTTCGGTACCGAGGTCAAATCGGTAAGAGCGGGCACGGTCAATCTCAAGGACTCCTACTGCTCGGTGGAGGGCGGCGAGCTTTTGGCAAGGGGGATACGCATCTCTCCTTACGAAAAGGGCAACGTCTTCAACAAGGATCCCCTGCGGGTGAAAAGACTGCTGATGCACAAAAAGGAGATCTTAAAGCTCTTCGGCTATATCGCAAGAGACGGCTACACCCTCATTCCCCTCTCTCTATACTTCAAGGGGTCGAGAGTCAAGGTGGAGTTGGGTCTTTGCAGAGGTAAAAAGCTTTACGACAAGCGGGAGACCGAGGCAAAGAAGCAGGCGGATTTAGACATCCGAAGATACGAAAAGGCAAGACGGTAGATCAAAGCTTGCAGACAAGCAAAAAAACAGACGGCGAAAGCCGTCGCCTCACGGGCCCGTAATGGTTTCGACGGGGATTTTGAGGCGTGATAAGCGTGGCGGGTCGAGCAATCCCGAAAAAGGCTCAACTTAAAATTAAACGCTAACAATAATAGAGTAGCTCTGGCTGCCTAATTAGGCAGTGCTGCGGCCATAAGTGCCGCCCGTTCCTTGGTTGAGTATCGCGGCTTCCAACGAGCGTCAAATCAGCGGTGAACGTGCATCGGCCTTTCGTCCTTGAGCCGATCACGCACAAAAGGGCTGCCCCAAGAACGAGCCTGTCCGTCGGCGCGTTTGCGGGGGAGAATCAAAAGACGAACTGCCCACGGAGAAGGTCACGTCAAGAGGTTTTCGGACAGGGGTTCGACTCCCCTCGGGTCCACCAAACAAGTTAAAGGCGAACCCATTTCCCTTGGGAGATGGATTCGCTTTTATCGTTTAT
>JAGBIB010000071.1 GCA_017935195.1 Clostridia bacterium | reverse complement strand
GGCGCTTACCTCATGGTGGATATGGCGCACATCGCAGGACTCGTGGCTGCCGGCGTTCATCCGAGCCCCGTGCCCTACGCAGACGTGGTTACCACCACCACTCACAAGACCTTGAGAGGTCCCCGCGGCGGTCTGATCTTGACCAATTCCGAGGAGCTGGCAAAGAAGATCAATTCGGGCATCTTCCCCGGTACCCAGGGTGGCCCTCTGATGCACACCATCACCGCGAAGGCTGTTTGCTTTGGCGAGGCATTAAAGCCCGAATTCAAAGAGTATCAGGCACGGGTCATCAAGAACGCAAAGGTACTGTCCGAAGCGCTGATCGAAGAAGGCTTCAATCTGGTGTCGGGCGGTACGGATAACCACCTGATGTTAGTGGACCTGCGCCCCTTCGGCATCACCGGTAAGGAATTCGAGAAGAGACTGGATGAGGTATATATCACCGTCAACAAGAACTCCATCCCCGACGATCCCGAAAAGCCCACCGTCACCAGCGGTATCCGCGTAGGTACTCCTGCCGTAACCACCAGAGGTCTGAAGGAAGAAGATATGAAGACCCTTGCAAAGCTCTTCAAGCTGGTAGCAACAGATTTTGAAAACTCGGCAGATGCGATCCGTGCTGAGGTGACCGCTATCTGTCAAAAGTATCCCCTTTACGAGGGCTGATCACACACACGATCATAAAAACAGGAGGTGTTGCAGTGATGCAACACCTCCTTATCAACTGTCCGAAGGAACATCCATGAACAACACCCCGAAAACAGACGAAAAAATGCGTTCCTGCCTCTTTACAGGTCACCGCACTCTTCCTTTGGAGGGAGAGGAGTTCGGGTGGCTTGAGAAGGCACTAAAAAAAGAGATCATCGAGGCATACCGTAAAGGCTACCGCACCTTCTACTCCGGAGGAGCGGCGGGATTTGATATGCTGTGTGCACTTACCGTGATCAATCTGCGTCAAAGCGAGCTGCCCGACCTGCGACTGGTCTTTGCTCTCCCCTGCTATAATCACTACAAAAACTGGGACAAGAATGACAAGCTGCTTTTTGCTCACCTACTGGAACGGGCAGACGACATCGTCTACGTTTCGGAAGAATACACCCAAGGGTGTATGCACAAAAGAAACCGCTACATGGTGGATCATTCCTCCCTTTGC
Organism: Clostridia bacterium; assembly: GCA_017935195.1. Classification (GTDB taxonomy): domain Bacteria; phylum Bacillota; class Clostridia; order Oscillospirales; family CAG-272; genus UBA11512. Next base: position 2,857 of record JAGBIB010000071.1, on the reverse strand, counting down.
ATCGCCTACTGCACCAAAAGCACGGGCGGAACAGCGTATACCGTCAACTATGCACAAAAAAACGGTGTTTCCACCCGTTGGCTGACGTTAATATAAAAGGCTTTTTCGGAGATCTCCTCCAAAAAAGCCTTTTTCTCTATTCTTCTTTATTCTTCGGTTGGGTCTGCAAGAGAGGGCGACTCCTCTTCCCCTTGAGGCTCGGAAGGCTCGGTGCAAAAGAATTCAAGGATCCGCAGCAGATCCTTGCCGTCGGCGTACACCAGAAAAGAGTCTTGCGCCTGCGCGATATGATCGCCCGCATCGCTTTCCGAGATGATGGGGGTAAGGATGCGTCCGCCAAGAGCGTCACCAAGCTCTCCTTCCACCGTTTTCAAGTATTCTTCAAGGGAAAAAGCGTCCGCGGATTCGGTGTCATCAGCGCAGGACTCTCTGACGGTAAAGCATCCCCGTTGCTCGTCGTACTCAGGTTCCAAGGTGTAGTCACAAAGAGGAAAGAGCAGACGGGTGCCAAAGGAAAACAGGTGGTACGCACCGATTGGCTCGTGCTTTAAGGGCAGACCCTTTTTTGATGCCAGATTGTAGATTTTATAATATAGAGCTGAGCCGATTCCCCACGTATACTTTTCCCCCCGCTCCCGATACCAGGGGGAGCGCTTGTAGGAAAAAAGCCAAAAGGGATAGCAAACAAGGCAGACAATCCCTATCACAAGAAGAAGGGGCGATAAAACCACAAGAAGTCCCGCCGAAGCGATTTTTTTCATCATCCCTTTTCCTCCTTCAAAAGATGGTCAATCGCTTCGTCGATAGACGAAACATTCACCTGCGCCCTGCCCTTGTCCTTTAACGAAATGCCCACCGAGTGACGGGCAAAGGCAAACATCGGATAATCGTTTTCACCGTCGCCCACAGCTGTGAAGTCATCGGGGGTGCATCCCGTAAGCTCTGCAAGAAAGGAAAGGCCTTTTCCCTTGTCCACATCGTCGGGCACCACGTCAAAGCAGTCAACGAAGCGGTAGATCTTGCATCCAAGAGCTCTTGCGGGAGCAAGATCCTCTTCAAGGGCGTCAAAAAGCGACAAGTCCTTTGGAAAGACGGTGAGCATTGCTTCGTTTGGCTGAAACCACACCGAATCGCCATACTTTTCGGCAAGCTCTGCCCGTTTTTCTCTGAAAAAGGAGAGGGTCTTTTTTCTGTTCGTCACGATATAAAAATGCTCGGGAGGAAGATGCACGCCAAGCTGGATCACACCGCCGTTTTCGCCGATGAGGATGGGATGGGAAAGCCCCAGTTGACGCGCCATTCCGCAAAGATAGTAGGTGGGCTTGCCCGAGCAGAGGGCGACCCTATGCCCTCTTGCCTCCAGCTCCCGCAGTCCCGACACCGTCCCTTTACTTATGGGCTTGCCAATGGGACAAAGGGTACCGTCCAGATCAAAAACGTATATCATCTTCCCGCTCCTTTTTGCATTTTCATCATTATACATCAGAAAAAGGCGTTTGTCAACCGCCGTCCCACAGCACATTTTGAGAACACGGAACGAAAAATGTCAAATTCGCGGGCTCTGCAGCGGTTTTTGTCAATCGTTCATTTTCAGTTCACAATTGTATGATATACTTGCATGGTGTAAAATAGAATCATAATAAATTATAATAACAGTAAACAACAGGGAGAAATATCTCATGGAAAAGATCAAAATTACTTGTGACTCCACTTGTGACCTGACGGAAGAGCTTTATCAGAAATATGATATCGAAGTGATGCCCCTGGGCGTATCGTTGGGTGATACTTTGCACAAGGACGGTGTGGACGTAAACGCCCTGCAGGTCTTCGACTTCGTTTCAAAGGAAGGGGTCCTTCCCAAGACCTCCGCCGCCTCGGTGGGCGAATACGACGAGATGTTCAAAAAGTATACAGATGAGGGCTACGCCGTCATCCACATCAATATTTCAAGCGAGTTTTCCTCCTGCTATCAAAACGCTTCCATCGCCGCAAGAGAATACGAAAACGTGTACCCCATCGACAGCCGCAACCTTTCTACCGGCTCGGGGCATCTTGCCATCGCCGCAAGAGAGCTTGTAAACGAGGGGCTTTCGGCAAAGGAGATCGTGGAGCAGTTAAACGAGATGAAGGAACGGCTGGATGTCAGCTTCGTTCTGCAGACCTTAGACTACTTGAAAAAGGGGGGCAGATGCTCGGGCATCGTTGCCCTTGGCGCAAACCTCTTGAAGCTCCGCCCCGAGATTGAGGTGGTAAACGGCTCCATGAAGGTGGGTAAAAAGTACAGAGGCACTGCCGAAAAATCCATCCACGATTACGTGGAGGGCAGACTTGCAGGCAGAGAGGATCTGCAGTATAACCGCATCTTCATCACCCACTCCCACGTGCCCGCAGAGATCGTGGAAAAGGTAAAGGAGCAGGTAAAGGCGCTTCATCCCTTTGCCGAGGTCATCGAGACCTTCGCAGGCTGCACCATTTCCAGCCATTGCGGACCGTGTTGCCTGGGCGTGCTTTTCTTCAAGAAAAAGGACTAATCAATAATCACATAGCAACCCCCAAGAGGCAGGACCAAATCCTGTTCCTTGGGGGTTTTCAGGTATTTGCAGGAACGCCCGCAAGAAGCCTTGAATTTTCATTTTTATTGCCGTTTTTTCCACCGGTAAAAGAAGTGTTCTGACTACCTCTCCCTCAAGAGAACCTTGGTCTTTTCTGATCAGACCTTATTTGGCTGATAGACGCAGTCCATCAAAGCAGCTCCTTGATCCGTTCTTCGATCTTTTCGGGGGTGACGGCGGGAGCAAAGCGCTCCACCACCCTTCCCTCTCTGTCCACCAAAAACTTGGTGAAGTTCCACTTGATG
>JAGBIB010000070.1 GCA_017935195.1 Clostridia bacterium | reverse complement strand
GGATTCCTCCCCGTCCGCTCCTGTCTCCGATGAAGACAAGGACGACGAGAAGCAAGAAAAGGACTCCGCCTTCTCTCCCCTCTTCCTCATTCCCATCGGCGTTGCCGTGGTAATCGCCGTCGGCGTTGCGGTATTTGTGGTGATGAAGAAAAAATCCAAATAACAAAGCAAAACGGTTATACAACACAGGAAATGTTGTATAACCGTTTTTCACAGTAAAATTACTCTATAGAAAAAACAACTTCGTCTTTTGAATTAATGATAGTTGAATTATTAACCACCGCTACTGCTGATTCACCTTCGCCGTAAAAATCAGTAACACTTCCATATTTAGGGCTGATTATCCAAATACCGGAAGCGTCAATAAATCCGAACAATTCATCCTTCTTTGCCACACAGAGTCCGGCATGATATTCGTTGCATGAATAATCATGTTGGGAGTACTTTTCATCTAACCAATTCGACTTGTAGTAAGACTCATAGCCTATAGAAAGTTCATTGGTAGGTGCCATAATGATATTGCCATCAACATCGATTATTGCGCTGAAGAAAACACCACTTGAGCTTTCAAGATACAGCGAAAATGCAGGTTTTTTTCCTGTGTTTATGTAGCTTATGTCTCTGACATTTGCATCTCCAAAGGCATCTATCATCTCAAGATTTAATATGGTCTGATTATCCTTTACAATAGAATGATATGTCTTTAAAGTATGCTTTGAATTAATTTCATACAGTGCATCGTATTCACCAATTGCTTTTATATTAGGCAATGTGGTAGTAGAGGTGCTCCAACGAATAGATGTTTCTTCCGCCACTCTCTTGTCAAAATCCACTCGTAAAACGGTAGAACCATAATATCCACCGCCAGAATAATCGTACAAAATATGAATGTATTTGTTGTCCAAGATCCAACTAACTCTGTATTCACCTTTACTTAAAATGTCAAATCCCTCGAAGTATACTGGCTGTCCGGTTTTAACATCCACAAAACAATCATACACATCATTTTTTTCTACAACTGCAATACCTTGCTCGTTTGCAGAACTCAACGTATATTCTTCGCGATCTGATATATTGGTTGGTAAATTGTTAGAATAGAGCGGAACGGACATCGCTTCCTTGGCATTTTCGATCGTTGCTGTATTTCCATCCTTGTCGTAATAGGTCATAGTATATACGCTTCCCGTTATTTCCTCTTTAACGGTTTGAACCCAAAAATACCCGTTACTGATCGGGCCTATCTTCCCCTGCAAATCCGTTGGTTTGACATATATCGTTTCTCCCTTCGGATTAATAATCGATGTGACACCATCTTTTTCCACCTTTGCCACACCATCAAAATCGCTGGCTTCATCGTAAAGCGGTTGAACAATAACCTTTCCAGTTGTATCAATATACCCATATCCTGATTCGGTTTCAATCACCGCAAGACCATCATTGAATTCTCCAATGGACCAAATATCATACTCGATATCATTCTTTCCTTCATCTCCGAAAGAATCATCCCATCCATCACTTGGCTCCAAGTCATCGTCGATAATATCGCCGACCCCAAAACATGAATTGAACATAGTCAAAACAAGCATCATCAGCAACGATATACTCGCCAATTTCAATCCTTTCCGTACTACTTTTCGTGATTTCATTTTTCGTGATTTCATTTTTTCCTCCTACAAAAAAAGTGCGTCAACAGAAGTTGACGCACGAAAAATGCACAACTCCTATTGTCGCCAAACAAAATCAACTATATCTGTACAGTGCGGCACAAAAGACGCGCAAAAGGATACGTGAAAAAGAGCATATGCATTTTTACCATAGTAAGAACACATATCCTGTTGCTTCATCATACGCTCGTACGCATTGTACACCTATTGATTTTTGTTTGGCATGTTCAGTGTATCATAAAAAAAGCCTAAAGTCAAGAAAAACTTTATACCCAGCTACCTCTTATTGTAACAAAAAAGAAACACCTTCGTATATTGCAAAAAGAACAAAAGTATGGTATACTATTTTAAATCGCATCATCAAAACGAGAACGAGGAAGAACCATGTCTGTTGAACTTGTAAGAGCCTATTTTAAGGGCACGAAATACGAAGAGCGCATCACCATCCAGCCCACCCTTTCCGACACCGTGGAGCACGCGGCGCAGGTCATCGGCTGTGAGCCCCAAGAAATTGCCAAGACCATGTCCTTTTTGGTGGACGATCAACCCATTTTGATCGTTTGCGCAGGAGACGCCAAGATCAGCAACCCCAAATACCGAGCCTTTTTTCACAAGAAGGCAGCAATGATCAAGTGGGAGCAGGTGGAGGAACTGATCGGTCACGCCCCCGGCGGGGTCTGCCCCTTCGGCATCAAGGAAGGGGTCAAGGTCTATCTTGACGAATCGCTTTGGCGCTTTAAGACGGTGTACGCCGCGGCAGGCGAGCCCAACGCCACCATCGCCCTTTCCCCCGAGGAGCTTTTCGAGGCGTCAAACGCGCTGGAGCGCATTGACGTCTGCAAGCTTCCCTTTGAAGAATAAAAAACCACACAAAACACCGAGCCGACCTGAAAGCAGATCGGCTTTTTGCTTAAATAACAGACCAATTTAAATGTAAGCATATCAAAAAACAATCTTTTCTAAAGAACTTTCAAAAAATTTGAAAAAATTTCAAAAAGCAGCGTGACGTTTTTGCTTTTTTTCTTACTTATATAGTAGAACAACCAAAGGAGGTTTTTATGAAACATCGACTTATTCAGTTGTTATGCTCCCTGCTTCTGTCTACGCTTTTGATCGGCATTGCCGCACCGCTCCACTCTGCCGCCGAGCCGACGCTTCCCTTGCCCTCCGAGGAGCAAGCAAAAGAAACCGTGATGGGGCGCTCTTCTCCTATTGGCTGCTTATCGGATATTACGATGATTTCTGCATGACCGACGAGGAGTGGGCACAGCGGCTCAAGACCATCGTCAACCCCGGAACCTGCGATCTTTACCGAGAGTGGCTTAAAGAAAACGGGCTTCTTCTGTATGAGACCCCCGCACGCCGTGTATTTGACATCGTGGATCCGCACACGGGAAAAACCGTGGAAAGCCTTGATATGCACGCCTTCCCCGAAGGAGTCACCATCGAAACGCTGGAAGCGCTTTACGACCGCTATGCCCTCAAAACCCACTATATCCAATTCTTCGCCTGCTCTGAGGTGCACGACTATAACGCCCCCTGCTATAACGTTCATCTGCAAGAGGCAGACGGCAAGCTTTACGGTCTTTCACTTGAGTACAAGCCGGAGGGCAACTACGCTCATCAAGGTCCGTTTACTTATAACTTTAGAAGTGTACCGAAACAGAACAGCATGGAGGATCGCTTTACGTTTCTGTCATATATAATGGAAAGTACTCCCGTGATTGCATCTATGTTCAAATGACCCAAGAGGGGTGCCGTGTCATTGATTCCCAGTGGGTATTTGACACCTTTGATTACGATCATCCCCACCTTCCCTACGATCCAAGCCATCAGGAGCTTTACGAGGCGGCGTTTAAGGCCACATTCCTTGCCTCCGGTGCCTATTGGGGATTCCCATCCACCACAGAGCAGATGCCCCAGGACGAATGGCCCGATCTGGAGCTGCGCCAATTTCGGCATCGTTGGCTCACCGAGCAGGGACTTCTTCTGGATTGGAAGGCACCCTCCCTTTATAAAGAAATGGGTTTGACCGAAGAAGACATTCTGTACTATATTTATATGCATGCCTTCCCCTTTGCAGGAGATATGACGGAAGAAAAGTTCAAAAAGATCGCCCGTACCTATCTTGCCGAAGGATACGTGGAGCAAATGTTTAACGAAAGAAACCGCAATCTTATAGAATACAATGGCAAGCTTTACAACCGTATCCCCGACGCAGGAAGCCTCGTAACCTTCCAGTTCTGTCTTGCACGGATCGTCAGCCTTTCGAAAACGCACGCCGTGCTGTCATTTGATGAATACGGCGGACTTTACGGTGATGCGGGGACGCTGGAAATGACCAAAACCAAGGACGGCTGGAAGGCAACGGGTGGATCGTTCTTTGATATGTGCTTTGAATTCAAAGAACCAACCACGGTTGAGCCCCCCGCAACGGGAGAGTCCACCATGCACTATGCCTTTATTCTCGTTGCGCTCTTTCCGCCCGCCTGTGCACTGGCAGTAACGTACAAGAAAAAGAAAAAAGCTCTTTGACCCTAAAGAAGGTTGGTCGGCAATGCATGCCGATCAACCTTTTTTTATCCCCCCGCTTCAAACCGCAAATGCGCTTTTGGTTGACAACAAAAAGGAAATGTGCTACCATAGAAAGGGGAAGACCCTTTGAATTTCAGAAAAAAATCAAATTTTTTCAAAAAAGCTGTAACCTTTCGGGTTTTTTATAAACTTTATGGTTGAAAGGCAAATAGGAAAGGGAAAGAATATGGAGGACAGACTCATCGTCAATCTCTATCTGATGCGGCAAGAGGAGGCAATCTCTCACTCGCAGAGCAAATACGGGGCGCTTCTGCGCTCCATCGCCTACGCAGTCTTGTCCGACAGAGAGGATGCGGCGGAATGTGAAAACGACACCTACTATACGGCGTGGAACAAGATCCCGCCCGACAGACCCACGCTTCTTGGGGCGTATCTATCAAAGATCACCCGCTTTTTGGCGCTGAACCGCTTCACCAAAAACAGTGCGGCAAAAAGAGTGGGGGAAACTACTCCCTTAGAGGAGCTTTACGAATGCATTCCCTCACCCGACACGGTGGAAGCCCATCTGGAGGAGGGCGCACTTAAAGAGGTCATCAACGGATTCTTGCGCTCGCTGGACAGAGAAAAGAGGTGCATTTTCATCAAGCGCTACTTCTACATGGCATCCATTGCCAACATCGCAAGGGAGCTGGGGCTCAGTGAAAGCGGCGTGAAGGTGCAGCTCTTCCGTATGCGGGCATCTTTAAAGGAAATTCTCTTAAAGGAGGGGTTGTTGTGATGGACAAAAAAGAAAAAGCTACCTACCTGCTTTATGAGCTGAACAACATCGACGACCGCCTCTTGGAGGATGCCCTTGCCTATCCTGCGGAAAAGAAACGTCGAGGTCGGATCCGTTTGACTGCCCTTGCTTGCGCAGTGCTGATTGCGGTGATGACGGTCTTGCCTGTGCTTGGCGTGGTGGGTCTGACGGCATTCATTGTGCGCATCGATAAGGCCTTTGACGACATTCCAAACGATGCTTCCCCCCCTCCGAAAGAGGAACCGTCCGGTGACTTCTTTGAAGAGGACTTGGAGATCTTCACTCAGCCCGATAGGGAGCTTTTCTTCAGAGATACCCCCACTCTCATCTGGCAGGAAGAGGGGGAAGAGGAGTATCACGCCCTGCCCCTGACTACCGAGGAGTTTTATCGTATAAAGCGCCTGTCTGCTTCCTCTATAAAGCTCGGAGAGGAGAGAGCCGATAGCGAAAAGAGGATCTGGATCTGCGACGGCAAGGGCTTCGTCAAGACCCCCTATCTTGAAGACACTCCCGGCAACCTCTATTACGCCACCCTTTTTGACTACGATCCCGAGATGATCCTTAGCGAAGAGCTGGAGGACTATCTTGAAAATCTGACCTCCTGATCTTTTTTCCATTCCCAAAAAACACCCGAAAGGAGCATTTTCTATGAAAAACAAGCTTTTAAAAGGCGCATTTTGTGCCCTTACCCTCACCCTTTGCCTGCTGATGATCGTTTCCTGCTCCTCAGCTCCAGGCGATTTTGGTGAAGATTTCAACGGCTATTTTGACGGACTGAAAGGCGAAGAAGTGATGCCTCAGCAGCCTGCGGGCGATGAAGCGATCCCCGACGTTGATCACGATCAAAGCGGAAACAAGGTGCTTCCGGAAAACCCCTTCGTTTCCACCGCCACCGAGCCCACCTCCACCTTCTCGGCAGACGTGGACAGCGCCTCCTACACCTATTTCAGAAAGCTGGTCGCCGCAGGCTACTCCTTTGAGGAGCTTGCCGCCACCGCAGGAAAGAGCCTGCGCACCGAGGAGATGGTCAACTACTTCGACTATGCCTGCCCTGCACCCGCCGAAGGAATGCTCTTTGGCTACAAGGCGCAGGTCGCCCCTGCCCCTTGGAACGGAGAAAACGCTCTGCTGATGCTTACCTTGAAGACCGAGGAGATGCAGGTGCATCAGCAAAACAATCTGGTCTTCCTCATTGACGTGTCGGGCTCGATGCGCTCGGAGGATAAGCTGCCCCTTTTAAAGAAGGCGTTTGCCCATCTGGTTGACCGGCTGGACGGCGATGATCGGGTGTCCATCGTCACCTATTCGGGAGGGGAAGCGGTGATCCTGGAGGGCTGTGAGGGCTCTAAAAAGGAGATCATTTTAAATGCGGTAAACGGTCTTTCCGCATCGGGCTCCACCAACGGTCAGGCGGGGCTTCAAAAGGCGTACGAGCTTGCCGAGGAATACTTCATTGAAGGGGGCAACAACCGCATCTTTATGGCGTCGGACGGTGACCTGAACGTGGGCATCTCCTCCCCCGAGGAATTAAAGGACTATATTTCTCAAAAGAAGGACGCGGGCGTGTTCTTGTCGGTTTTGGGCTTTGGCACGGGAAACTACAAGGATAGCGCCATGGAAGCCCTTGCCGATAACGGAAACGGGGTATACTACTATATCGACGGTGAGGAAGAAGCCGAAAGAATCTTCGGGCAGGACCTCTTTGCAAGCCTCTATACCGTGGCAAAGGACGTCAAGCTTCAATTGACCTTCAATCCCGAGATCGTTGACGAATACCGTCTCATCGGCTACGAAAACCGCATTTTAAATAACGAAGACTTTATGGACGACACCAAGGACGCAGGAGAGCTGGGCGCCGGTCACAGCGTGACGGTGCTTTACGAGCTGAAGGTCAGCTTGGCAAGTGAAAGTGCCCCCTTCGGCAGTCTGGCGGTGCGCTACAAAGCTCCCGACGGCATCAAGAGTGACGAAGAATCCTTTGAGATCGGAGGAGAGCTTTACACCCTTTCGCCCGATGACGATTTCAGGCTTGCCTCCGCCGTTGCCGAGCTGTCGCTGCTTTTGAAGGGTAGCGCCTACAAGGGATGGGCAACGAGAAGCCACCTGCTGGGCGTTTTGAATGAGCTTGCATTTGAAGATGAATACAAGGCTCAGTTTTTAAGAATGGCAAAGAGCCTGCTTCAATAAATCGGTATTGCATATAGAAAGGAGTATCCACAATGAAAAAGAAAGTATTTATTCTCATCACCCTGATCCTTGCCGCCCTGCTTTTGGCATCCTGCGCAAGCGCAGAGATGAAGGGCGAGAACTATGACAACTACTATGGCGAAGAGCTCGCCCCCGAGATAGGCGACAAAGAAAACGGCGCTCTTGCCGATGGGGATCTGACGGTCAACGAAGGCTCCATTCCCGGCGGACAAAAGCTCATTACCACCGTGGATATGACGGTGGAGAGCAAGGAATACGATACGCTGGTAAACGGCATCCTTGAAAAGGTGAAGGCGGCGGGGGGCTATGTTGAAAATTCCAGCGTGCGCACGAGAGCGGGGGATCTAAGATCTGCAACCTTCACGTTGCGCATCCCTGCCGACAAGCTTTCGGTGATCACCGAGGCGGTGGAAGAGGGGGCAAACGTCCTTTACTACACCGAAAAGTCGGTGGACGTGTCTTTGACCTACGCCGACCTTGAAGGACGGCTTTCCTCCCTTCGCGCCGAGCAGACGGCTTTAAACGCCATGCTTGAAAAGGCGGACACGGTTGACACCGCCATCCGGATCCAGAAGCGCCTTTCTGAGGTCAGAGGGGAGATCGAGAGCATCGAGGGTCAGCTTCGGGTGCTTGACTCCAAGATCTCCTACAGCACCTTAAATTTGAGCGTAGAGGAGGTCGAAAAGGAGACGGTCGTCCCCGAGGAGCTGACTCTGTGGGAGGAGATCAAAGAACGCTTCTCCGAAAACGCCGAGGACACGGGGGCGTATTTAAGAGAGATGCTGGTCTTCTTTGTTGGCGGCATCCCCACTTTGCTGTCAATTACCGTCACCCTGCTGGTGCTTCTTGCACCGCCCGCCATTGCGGTGCTGATCATCGTTCTCGTTGTAAAAGCAGTGATGAAGAAAAAGAAGAAAGTAGCCTTGACAAAGGACACAACGCCCAAGAACTGATATGATAACAAAAAATCATCGGATGCCATTGGGTGATGTCCTTATCGGAGAAATAAAATAAGGGTATGGGCAAAGACCTGTGCATTTGTTAAACAAATGCGAAACCGGCGATAAAAACAGAAGAGAGAGTGACGCGGAAACAAATTTCCGTGAAGCTCTCTCTTCTCTGCTTTATATGTGAGTGATATTCTTTGCTACGCAAAGAGTGATATTGCCCTTCGGGCAGTGATATTGTTCGGCTTTGCCTCACAGTGATATTCTATTCGCCTTAAAACTTGCGAAGCAAATATCACTCG
>JAGBIB010000069.1 GCA_017935195.1 Clostridia bacterium | reverse complement strand
TGGACGCCACAAAGCTCCTTCTTGACAACACCGCAAACACCTTCGTCACCCCCGTCTTTAACGGCTCGGCATCCCTTCGCAGTGCGGCGGGTCAGCTTATCGAGGACGTGGCAAAGAGAATGCGCAGAGGCGAAAAGGTGGACTACGAGGAGGTCTTCAAGGAAGTGGGCGCCCTTTACCGTCTGGATCAGATCGAGAAAGGCGATGGCAAAAGAGAGCTGGGCGCGTTGCCTGACGGCTCAAAATGGCTCATCGGTACCCTTGTTGTGATCTGGCTTGCCATCGGAGGGTACGTAATCTTTGAAAAATGCAAAAAATTCAAAAAAAAGGACTTGACTTCCTGAAGATTTGCAGTATAATGGTATGGAACTTTTCAAAGTGTCAAAAAGTATTTTAAAAAATAAGGAGAAAAACCAATGAAAAGAATCGTTATCGCGCTGCTTGCTCTGGTAATGGTGTTCTCTTGCGTAGCTTGCGGCACTACCACCACCGACGAAGCGGAAAAGCCTTCTGCAAGCGTAGAAGGATCCACCGAGGAGTCTACCGCTCCTTCCACCTCCGGTACTGAAGAAGTAACCGTAATGACCTACGAGCAGTTCGTTGCTGCAGCCATTGATACCAAGGTTTGCGTTGAGACCTACGTTCAGGCAAAGCAGGGCTGGTGGGAAAAGGAAGGCCAGGGCGTTGGCACCTTCTACACCCAGAACGAAGAGGGCGCATACTTCCTTTACGAGATGCCCTGCACCAAGGCTGAGTACGATCAGCTGACCGCAGGCACCAAGATCCGTGTTGTTGGCTACAAGGCTGAGTGGTCGGGTGAGGTTGAGATCGTTGATGCAACCTTCGAGATCCTGGAGGGCAACTTTGTTGCTACCGCTAAGGACGTAACCGCTCTGCTGGGCACCGATGATCTGATCAAGAGCCAGAACCAGTTCGTAGCATTCAAGGGTCTGACTGTTGCAGCATCCAAGAATGCCGACGGCGAGGACGTTGCATTCCTTTACAAGTGGGATGGTTCCGGTCAGGAGGGCGATGACCTGTACTTCAAGGTTACCGTTGGTGAGAACACCTACACCTTCACCGTTGAAAGCTATCTGTGCGGTGCTGACACCGACGTTTACAAGGCAGTGAAGGAACTGAAGGTTGGCGACAAGATCGACGCTGAGGGCTTCCTTTACTGGTACGAGGGCGTAAACCCCCACATCACCGCAGTGACCCCCGTTGTTGAGGGCTGATTCCATCAGATATTTGATATTAAAAAACGAGAGCGAAACGCTCTCGTTTTTTTGTCATAGAAGATTCATTGATCGTCGTAGGGGGTGTCGTCAACGCCCCTTCTTTTTAATGCGGCGACGATCCGATCAAGCGGAACCTTGCACAGTGTGCGAAACAGACGGCTTTTGCCAAAGATCTTCACAAGGGAGGGACTGAGTGCATAGTACAGGTCGATGAACGCGTTGCCGAGGGGGGTGGAGGCAAGGATGTTGTCGCGAAATCTTCGGAGCGTCCACACCTCGGGGCAATCGTAGGAGCCGTATACGCAGGTTGCCACGTAGCAACCGCTTCGCCTGCGTCGGCGGCGTCTTAGCCGATAACTTGGATTATAAGAAGGGGTCTGGGAAGAACGATTTGCGGGGGGCGGTGTGACGGGCGTGGCGGTAGCGACTTTGGCGGACTTGTTGGCAGAAGCAGCACTCGGATCGAAATGATGTATTCGCGTCACGGGCAGACTTTCAAGAGTTGCCTTGATCTTGGACTTGATGTAGGGGAGATTAACGCCATCCTGTGTCCATAGTCTGATGATCGGGATGCCCGCCTCCTCACAGATATTTTTGACCTTTTCGTCCCGCTCCTTGCGGTCGGGTAGAAAATGGGATTGATCGTTGATTTCGATAACGAGCGCTGGGTGATACGCTTCGTCGGTAATGAGAAAATCCACGATGCGAAAGAGCTCGTTATGATAAGGGGAGGAGTCGGTGTTTTCAATAAAGGATCTCAGAGCGATCTGAGGAAATACCATATACCCGGAGGGTATTGCCTTTTTGATGGCGGCGAAAAAAGATTGCTCCGATTTGCTAACGAGTGTGCCTTTCAAACGATAAAGATAGGGGTATCCGTCCGATACGGGTGCATCCGCTTTTGGAGGCGTGGTCGTGCGCTCAGGATGAACAACCTTCACAGGCGCAGGCGTATTTTCAGACTGAGACGGACTTGCCGTCGGGGGAGGTTCTGTTGCGGGCTTGATTTCTGTGAAGGGAGGCGGTATGTCCAAGATATCCGCAGATGCAGGGGCATATTCGTTTGACTGCGCCCCCTTGTCGGACACTGTTCCTGTACAATTGTGGATCACATACTGCCATTTTCCGCATTTTGCGCACTTGATGACGATCCCATTTTCTTTTTTTGTATTGCAAATGCGACAGAGAGGATATTTTCCACTCTCACTTCCGCAGACCTGACAGTTCATACCATTCCTCCATGGATGATGAATTTGCAAAGGATTCAAAAGACGATCCTTTATCGAAAAGTATAGCACAAAATACAAAATCTGTCAACTGTCTGTCCAAAGAGGGAATAAAAGGGATTCTTGAATGCATTTTGCATTCAAGAATCCCTTTTTGGATTAATGCCTTTAGGCAGTTGAGCGCGACGAAGCGCGCGAAACAGACAACCACCCGCTATGCGGGTGGGCAACAAAGGTTATACCAAAAAATCTCCTAATGTGGTACAATAAGATGCTCAAG
>JAGBIB010000068.1 GCA_017935195.1 Clostridia bacterium | reverse complement strand
TGAGAATGATCGCGGTAAGACCTGCGTTAAAGCCGCCGTTATACAGCACGAATCCGCCGTGCATTGCCGCCGTGGAGGTGCAGATGATGGCGCTGACAAGCCCTGCGATCACGCCGTACTTAAAGCCGTAGCTTCCTGCAATGGGGCAAAGTCCCGTGGCAAAGGCAAGACCGTTGATGTATGCCTGGGTGGAAAGGGTCCAGGGAATATCCGCTCCCGTGATCAGACAGATGCCGCAAACCAAAGCAAACAGTGCGGTATAGCCAAGGGCGATGGGTGCTACGTTTTTGGGATGCTGACCGTCTGCCGAGAAGGTCAGTGCGGCAAAGGTCACGCCCACGGTGGGGCCCGTAAAGCCTACTCCCTGAGGCAAGAAGGGGAAGATCGTAGGAAGCCAAAAGACGATGTTCAAATATGCGAGAATACAAAAGCCGTAAACGCCGAAATTGACCAGACACAGCGGCATTCCGAATTTGTCGGCGAAATCCAAGCCGTATCCTGCGCAGGAGGTCAGCTTTCGGTAATTGCGAAAGCTTCTGCCGTTGCGAAAGAATCCAAGGATCAAGGCGATGAGAAAGATGGAGGCGAAGAAGGCGTTAATGAACCAATAGTGGGCACTGTTAAAGGATTCGTAGCCCGAGCCGATGTCGGGTCCGATGCTGTGGGGGGCGATGCCCAAGGTCTTATAAAGGAAGCAGTAGACGAAGATGCCGAGAATTCCGATGGCAAGTCCCGCTTTATACATATTGTATCCGCGGTGCATCGCCGTTGTGCCGGGAAGGAGCGCGGGGACAAGAAAGCCCGCAAGAACGCCAAAAACGATGGAAAGAATAATGCCCAGCACGCTGAAACTGCCGATCTTCAGGGCTTCCCCCGGGGGATAGTAAAAAAGAAAATCGCTGATGAAGGGTGCCAGTGCGGTGGAAAACATGGCTATGTGCAAATGATCCCGACGGGAATGTCCCGTCAGCATACAATAAATCAGCACACCGATGAAGGGCGGCCACATATTGATGAAGTTCAGTCCGTAAAAACAATGGGCGATCACCAAAATGTACGCCGCAAAGGTGGTGCTGTTGGCATGTGCGCGGCTTACTGTAATAATCAGCGTGCAGGCAATACCGCAAAGCCCTGCATTAAAAAGGGCGCTTGGCAGACACCCAAGGGCGAAGTAGTCGGTGACAAGCTTGGAGGGGCCGGTGAAAATATCCCAAAGATTGTTCCAGAAAAGTGTACTGTTGCTTCCCGTGATTGCTCCGGCAATAGGGGTGGCAATAAAAAAAGAGAGGTTCAGGAGTATGGTAAAGCATTTAAATGCAATACTGTTTTCCCGTAGTCGTTTTTCAATCAAATGATCAGGTGTGCCGCGTTGACTCATAATGAGATCCTTTCAGTTGGTATTCGCGGGTATTCTACCACATTTGACAGGAAATTGCAATAAGTCAGAGAAAAAATGAAAGGAATCTTGATTTTCAAAAGACCTTTTGCCATACTGACTCGCAAAGTGCGGTATCAAGATTGACGGTCGGGTTGAGATGCGAAAGAAATAATTTTTTGCGGGGACCTCTTTGCCTCATCTTCAAAAAGCACACTGCATAGTGTGCTTTTTCTTTTGGTGTTAACGGATAGTTGATTGACAAAAGAAAATGGACATGATACAATGAAAAAAACAGAACGCTATTTAAAGGAGCATCGTACCATGTCAATGAAAAAATACTGCACAAAATACGGCAAGGATGAAAACAGGGTCTTTGAAATGATTCTTTCCGAGGGCGGTGGGATCTTGGCTTGTCCCTCTTCCTTTACGGGATATGCCATGGAGATCGGAGAAGAGTCGTTCACCTGCGTGAATGATCAATTGAACGTGTGCAGAGAGTTTGCCTTTTCCGATGTTACAAAGGCTGAATTCGACATTGAAGGTGGAAATCTATTTCTTCGGTTCGTGGTTGAGGGCAGACCCTTGGTCTTCTGCTCACCCCGCAAAAGCTGGAAGGAGCCTGCGGCAAAGCTGCTCCTTGAAAGGATCTCCGAGAAAACCGAAATCGGCAATCAAAAGCTTTACGACGGCTACACGGGAAAGCTTTTTTGGCTGTACCTTTTCAAATAACGCCCCCGTTCCTTCAATTTGATAACCTTACACTCGTATTGCGATTTGTGCAGTGATCAGATGCGGGCAAATCGATAAAAATCGCTCCGTAAATAAGATTTTGTGGGCTTGTAAAGCTTTGTTGCGGAACTGTAAGGTTGAAGTGGTGGCATTTTAAGCTCGTTTTGCTATAATGGATCTACCAAATCACGGAGGTATCATTATGAAATTATCAGAAAAACTGATCGCACTGAGAAAAGAAAAGGGATGGTCGCAAGAGGATTTTGCAGAAAAGCTGTACGTATCGAGACAAGCGATCAGCCGTTGGGAAAACGGAACGGCGCTGCCCGATGCGCAGAATTTATTGGGGATCAGCAAGCTGTTTAACGTAAGTGCGGATTATTTGCTCAACGATGAGTATGAAGGCGCGAGGCAAGATTCAGAGATTGAAACGATAGAGCCTCAAACGGCTCCACCCGCCCCAAAAAAGAAGCATCTTTATTGGTGTTGGATATTGGCAGGTTGTCTTTTTCTATCGTTTATTTGTATAGGAATACTCCTCGTTATGAATGCAGGCGATCGGTCAAAGGCGTCCGTTGTCCATCATGCGCTTTACACCATCGTAGAAAATGAGAGTGCGCCTACCTGCACGGCGGAAGGCTCCTACGATGAGGTCGTTTACTGTAAGGATTGCGGTGAGGAGGTCTTGCGTACAACTAAAAGCGTGGCAAAGCTTTCCCATACGTTGTCAAGCAGTATGAAAATGAACGAGATCGCCGCCACCTGCACCACAGAGGGATCCTACGACGAGATCGTTTGTTGCACGGTTTGCAAAGAAGAGCTGCTTCGAACGCACAGAAGCACGGCGATGGGTGCGCACCAATTCCAAAACAGACAATGTATCGTTTGCGGGCAAGCTCAGCCAAGTGAAGGATTGCTTTTTATGTCAGGCGGCGATGGAACGTGCTCTGTAGGAGTTGGTGATTCCAGAGATGAAGATATCGTGATTCCCGAATATTCTCCCGACGGCGATAAAGTCACGCAGATAAATGCAAACGCATTTGCAGGGCGGAATCAAGTGAAAAGCATCCAAATTCCCGAAACGGTCACGATTATCGGAGAGGGGGCGTTTCAGGACTGCAGTAATCTTGAAACGGTGAACCTGCCAAAGGGGATTACAAATATTTATTCCTACACGTTTGACGGTTGTAAAAGCCTGAAAGAGATTACGATTCCGACGGGAGTTCTGTACATTGGAGAGAAAGCGTTTGCGGATTGCATGGGCTTAAAAAGCATCGCTATTCCTGCAAGCGTCGGCAAAATAGGGATGTTTGCCTTTGAAAATTTTTCAGATGGCAAAGGCACGATCACCCTTGGAATATACAAGGGATGGGAAGTGTACGACTCCTCTGATAAGTTTGTTGCCGAGGTGGATTTCAGCAGTGGTACTGCTACGGAATTTGAGTATTTTACGAACAGATTTCCCGAATACGTATGGAAGCGTTCTTGAAAGCAAAATAAATTTTCTCATTGAAGTATTTAACGTTAAGTATTTACCTTTTGAAAGGAGCACCGACTATGAAAAAAATCATCTACTATTTATCCCCCATCGCATTGGTTCCCGCTATGTTGGGCGCTTTGGAGCTTCTTGAAAACAGCGGACTTTTGGCAATGTCACCGCTTGTTCTCTTTGGTGCGCTGGTGATTTACGCCTTGACGGCGGGGTTGCTTTCTCCCACAAAGAAAAAAGCAGACCTGCTCCTTGCCGCAGTTTTGCCTGCTACACTTTTTTTGACCCTCTTTTTGGCGGGTGCTTTTGATAACGGCGAAGGTATGGGAAGTACCTTTTTGATGAATGAGGGCTTTGAGGCGGCGCTTCAGCCTCTTACGCTGATCGGCTATTTGCTGTTGTCGGGTCTTTCCCTTGCGGCATCGCTCAAGAGCGTCAGAAGCCTTTTTTCGGGCATCTCCCGTTTGAAGAAAACGGCGGCTGTCGCTTCTTTTGCCTGCCTCGTCCTTCTTTTGCCCGCCTGCACCGCCAAGGATCCGAATGCCGCGCTTTTAAAGCTTCCCGAAAGCCCCGCAGAGGACTTTCGTTTCGAGTACGTTGACGAAGAGCAGACCGGAATTTGCATCACCGAGTATCTGGGCAGTGCCGATACGGTGGTCATTCCCGAGAAGATCGAGGGACTGCCCGTGGTGCGCGTTATAGGTGTGAGAGACGGCAAAACGGGTCTTTTGAAAAAGGGTGCCTTTCAGCAAAGCGGCGTGAAAGAGGTTGTCGTGCCCAAAACGGTAAAGGTGATTTGGGGATTTGAAGGATGCACCGAGCTGACCACCGTCCTCTTTAAGGAGGGCTCGGAGCTTTTGGCGATTGACGGCTTTGAAAACTGCACGGCTCTTTCCTCCATTGATCTTTCAAAAACACCGCTGAAGAACGTGAGCGGATTTGAGGGGTGCGCTGCACTTCGGCAGATCCTTTTGCCCGATTGCGTGGAGCGCATCGGCGAGCGCGCCTTTTATAACTGCTCAGCGCTTGAAGAGATCGACCTGCCCGAAAGCCTTGAGCGGATCGATCAGGACGCCTTTGCGGGCTGTAGGGCGTTAGAGCGCATCACCGTGCCCGCAAAGTTGAATATGGTGAACGGTATGTCCACCATCCCCTTCCGCGATCTGGATGCTTTAAAGGAGATCGTGCTGGAGGAGGGCAGAGAGCGGGTAGACGGCTACGGCTTTTTTGAGATCAAAACGAACGCCACGATCACCATTCCCGCAAGTGTGAAGGAGTTTTCCGGAGCCGCCTTCTTCTTGTATTCCCCCGCAACCTTCGTCTTCAAGGGCGATCTTCCGGCACCTCTGAGCGAGAGCGGAGGCTTCGATTGGCAGACCAAGTATACCGTCACCCTCCGCTACGATAAAAGCACCGAGGGATGGGACGGCTTCCCCACCACTGAGGGCATCGTTTTAGAGGCTGTGAACTGATCTTACCACCCCACCAAAAAACCGCTTGGGCGAAAGCACAAGCGGTTTTTTGGTGTTATAACGATCAAATATCGTATTTTGAAAGAATGGCGCTGGGTGTTTTCATCAGCAGGAAGAGTGCCGGTAAGATGCCGAAGATCACCGATACGCCCATAGCAAAGGCGATCACGATCAGGGCAAGCCAGGGAGGATAGAAGAACATTTCCTCCATAGAGGGCGCGTAATCCAGCCAGAAGAGCACCAGAGCGCTGGTCAGCACCGTGCCTGCGCCCACCGTCAGCGAGGAGAGGGCAAGGGATTCGGCAAAGAAGCGGAAGACGATGTTTTTCTTGGAAACGCCGATGGCGCGGTAGATGCCCACCTCCTTCACTCTGCCCATCAGCGAGGAGCGCATAATGAAGAAGATGCAAAGGCAGGTGATCAGCCCTAAAACGCCCATGGACACGAACTTGGAGACGATGCTTGAAATATCAAAGAATGCCTGCGCGTTTTTCTCATCGTCTGGGGTGAACAGATAGCCGTCTGTCAGATAGGACGCCATTTCCTCCTCTAAGAACTTTTCGGTCTTTTTGGGGGAGGTGGAGTGGATGATGATGGTCTGTTGGTAATAGTCCCCTGTTGCGAGGTTTGTTCCTTTCACGGGAAGAGAGCTTGTTCCCGAGGAGCAGGCGACCGAAAGCAGATCCTCATCGGAAAGGAAGAAGCCTGCCCCATTATTCATATAGTCGTTGCCGAAGGGAGAGGGGTACTTGAAGATGAGTCCCGAAAGATCGTCGTAGACCTCCACTCTCGGCATCTTTTCGGTGTCCAAATCATCGGGGGTCAGCAGGGCGCCGATTTTCAGCGTTTTGCCGTTTAACGTGATCTCTTCGCCGATCGCATACCCGGGAGCTCCGAAGGGAAGATAGAGTGCGACCTGCCCTTCACCGAGGGGAACACCGTAATCATCCCCTGCCGCCACGTAGGTGGGCAGTGCCGCCTTTGCAAGGGCGCGCTCGGTAAGATAGTAGGCGGTTTCCTTTGCTTTGACCACGCCCACCACCTTCAGGCTGACACCCCCGGAATAGTCCGAGGAGATGAGCCCCGTGATCAGGTTGTTGATCAGATCCTCGGGCTTCTTGATGAAGTCCACGGTGGAATCTTCAAGAATGCGCTCTGCAGTCAGCGAGGACAACAGCACTTCGTCATCCCTTTCGGGAAGCCTGCCGCAAACCAGATCCCGTCCTTCTGCCATACGGACGGGCAGGATGGCGTCTGCCGAGGAGATATCAATGCGGTTTTGCTCGCTGGTTTCAAAGGCGCCAAGGGATAGGGAAGGGGAGGAAAAGTAGCCTTTTACGTCAGAAAAGACGTAATCGATGGCGGCGTCCTCCCTGCCCACGGCGCCTTGCAGGGCGGTGTAGCAGGCGGGGTCGCTTGTTAAAAGCTCGAAGGTGTATTTGTTATACGCCCTGTTCATAGTGAAAATATCGGAAAAGGCAGTGCCGAAGGTGGAGGCGGTCATCACCAGAATCAGCGAAAGAAGGAGTAGGGTGCAGACCAGCAGTCTTCTGCCCTTTTTCTGCATCTTGGTAAAGTGCAGACGGTAGCCTGCAAGCAGAGAAGAGCCGAAGGTGAACAGTCTTCCGTATCTGCCGCCCTCAAGAGGAGCGAAATCGAATTTTCGTGTCGACGCCTTTTCTGCCTCCTGCTGTTTTCTTTTACTTTCAAAGACACCTTCGTTTACCTTGATCTCGCTGTTTTCATCCAGCACTTGCACCCCGGGGGAAAGCACCTGCAGATAGCTTTTACCATCCTTAGAGATAAAGCGCAGGCACAGAGGCTCTGCCGGACAGGATCCGTAATAGTCTATTGACAGATTGGCCGACTGCTCGTTTAGCTTGTCGTATTCGCCGAGGTAGATCACGTTTTTGTTCTTGGCAATCAGTCCGTAGGCACCGTCATTTTCCTTGATGTTTTCGATCCTGCCGTCCTTTATTTCGATCACCTTGTCACAGTAGTGATCCACCAGCTCCGCCTCGTGGGTCACCAAAAGCACCAGTCTGTCCTTTGAAAGATCCTTCAGCAGATCCATGATGAGCAGGGTGTTTGCCTCGTCAAGATTGCCCGTAGGCTCGTCCGCCAGGATCACCTTGGGGCTTTTCACGATGGCTCTTGCAATGGCGATCCGCTGCTGCTGACCGCCTGAAAGGGTGTCGGGTAAGCGCATGGCGTACTTTTCCATTCCCACCAGCGTCAGCGCCGCCATGGTTCGCTCTCTTAAAAGGGTGCGGTCCTTTACACCGCAGAGGCGCAGGGCATCGGACACGTTTTCAAAGCAATTCACCTGATAGTTGAGGTAGTAGTTCTGGAAGATATAGCCGATATCTCTGTTGCGGATCACGTCGGGATCGCTTTTTAACGCCTTGCCGTCAAAGAGGATCTGACCCGATGCAAAGCTGTCAAGCCCCCCCACCACGTTTAAAAGGGTGGTCTTTCCGCATCCGCTTCTGCCAAAGACCGCCACCATCCCCTTTTCGGGCAGATTCAAAGTGACGTTCTTTAACACGTGGAGCTGGTTGCTTTGTCCTTTGTTATAGAATTTGTTCAGTCCTTTGATGCTGATCATATGCATTTCTCCTTTCTTCAAATCTCAAAATACTTATTGCTTTTTGGAAAGGGACTTTTTCACGCTCTGCCCGAACAGCTTCTTCAACTGCTTGGAGGTCACTCTCAAAACGATGATGAAGAGAGCGGCAAAGAGCAGAAGATACTGCCACCAATACATATAGGTGAACATGGCGTTGACCACGGGAATGGTGAACACCAGAAAGCCGACGAACAGGGCGGTAAGGTAGGCGGGGATCAGAGTGATGAGCATACGGACGAACACTCCGATCTTGATGGCGCTCACGGGAATACCCATAGAACGCATAATGCCCATTTCGCTCTTGAAGGAGTCAAGGGTTCTGGTGGTGCAGATGTGGATAAAGAAGGAAATAAAGAGGAGGAAGAGCACCCACAGCGCGGCAAGGAAGCCTGCGCCGATGGTGTTGATGATCACCGTGAAGATATCGGGATCGTAGGTGGTGTCGGACATCAGGGCGATATACTCTTCGCCGTGAAGGGTCTTTACCGCCTTTTTTGCCGCTTTGTCGCTCCTATAAAAGAGGGAGAGCTGCGTGTAGCTTTCCGAAAGAACTTCTTCGCCTATTTCCGTTAAAAGCTGAGGACTGATCAAAACATATTCCTCGTGGTAGATGTTTTCATTTACCAAGGGCAGATCACTTGTCTTCAGCGCCTCTTTGCCGAATTCCTTTAAGAAATAATACTCCGATTCACCCGAATAGGCATTGGCGGAGACGTAGTATTCGTATAGAGCCTCAAAGGTGATATCAGCGTTTTCCTTGCGGTAGAGATCCAGCGTTTCGCTTTGTATGTAAAGGGTGTTGCCCTCTATATCAAAGGAAGGAATGAGAGGAAGGGAGTCTTCAAAGACGGGAGAACCGTTTTGCAGAGCAAACACCGTGATCTTCGAGTTATTGAGAAAGAGATGCTCGCAGGCGGTGAACAGCTTGAAGCCCTCTTCGGAAAAGCAGACCTCTGCTTGCAGGTTGTTATCGCGAAAATAGCAGACACCCACCACCTCGTATTCAAATTCTCCCAGATCGATGCTGTCGATCAAGAGCTTGGGCCAACCAAAATGGGTCTGTTTCTCAAGGGGGAGATAGAGCAGCACCTCGTTTGCCTTTTCGGGATATCTGCCCACGTCCGCTCTGCCGTAGTCCTTTCCGTAGGCGGGGTGAAGATCTAAGTCTCTGCGCATTCCCAGAAGAGTGTTGTAGAAAGCGGAATGGGTGTCGTCAAGCTGCTCATCAAAGCGCAGATGATCGATCGCTCCCGTCTGCGCCATCAGTTCTTCGATCTCCTCGGGGGTAAACGCCTCTCCCGAACGCTTGACCATCACCACCCTGCCTTCCTGTGGGGTGAACATATAGTAGTCGGAAAACAGTTCTGCCACTCCGCTTCCGCAAAGGGCTGTGGCAAAAAACATTCCAAGGCTTCCGATGATCATCAGGATACAAAGGAAGAGAGAAAGAAGGGGACGGGAGAGGAAGATCGTCTTTCCAAGGACAACTCCGTTTTTGATCTCGGGGCGTCTAAAGCCCTTTTTCTCCTCGGGGAAGAGCAAGGGGGCTTTTTGGGGGCTTTTTTCAACCTCTTCTGCCATCGGCGCAGGGGTAAAGACGGTGTCCTCCGCCACGGCGCCGTCGTAGATGCGCACGTGTCTCGTGGCAACGCCCTCCACCTGCTCGAAATTGTGGGTTACCATAATCAGGAGCTTGTCTTTTGAAACCTCTTTTAAGAGTGCAACGATCTCGGCGGAGGTGGCGTAGTCCAGGTTGCCCGTGGGCTCGTCTGCAAGAATGATGGGACTGTCCTTTGCAAGGGCGCGGGCAATGACGGTACGTTGCTTCTGACCGCCCGAGAGCTTACTGCCCTTTTGCTTGATGAAGGGGCGCATTCCCACCCGATCAAGCAGCTCCAGCGCTCTTCTTCTGCGCTCCTTGTGGTCTTCAATGTTCATCAGTGCCAGCTCCACGTTTTGAAGCACGGTGAAGCTTTCGATGATGTTATAGTCCTGGAAGATGAAGGAGATATAGTCCTTTCGGTAGTCCTCCCAGTCCTTTTGCATATAATGTGAGGTGGGCTGACCCTCGATATAAAGCTCGCCCTCCTCGTAGCTGTCCATACCACTGATCACGTTTAAAAGGGTGGATTTACCCGAGCCCGAAGCACCCGTGACCGCCACGAATTCGCCTTTGTCAAAGGACAGATTCACCCCGCGGATGCCTACGGTCACCGCGCCCTCGGAAACGTAGATCTTTCCTACATTTTTCAGCTTTAAAAGCGACATAGCCTTCTCCTTTCAAAAAAGAGCTTTGGTTTGATACTCGTACTATTATTTTACCATAGATCGGCCCTTTTGTAAAGTGAAAGTTTTTCAACAATCCTGATTTTTTGTTTACTAAAAAATATTGATCAAAACACAATATATTGTGTTTTTCTATTGACAAAAACAAGATAAATGGTTATAATGGATGTGTACGAAAATGAAAAAGGTAAAAACGGAGTTAAAAAGAAGATACGGAAGGAGCAGAATATGAAGATCATCAAGAGAAGTGGAAGCGAAGTGGATTTCGATAGAGAAAAGATCGCCGTTGCGGTGACCAAGGCAAACGAGAGCGTGGTGCCCAGCCAGCGTCTTACCCCCATACAGATCAAGAGAATTGCAGAGGACGTGGAAAGCGCCGCAGCCAATATGCAAAGGGCGTTAAGCGTGGAGGAGATTCAGGATATGGTGGAAGACCAGATCATGAATCAGAGAGCCTTCGCCGTGGCAAGAAGCTACATCACCTATCGCTATAAGAGAGCGATGGTGCGTAAGTCCAACACCACCGACGAGCAGATCTTAAGTCTGATCGAATGCAACAACGAGGAGGTCAAGCAGGAGAACTCCAACAAGAACCCCACCGTCAACAGCGTTCAAAGAGACTATATGGCGGGCGAGGTGAGCAAGGACATCACCAAGCGCATCCTGCTTCCTTCAGACATCGTTGCCGCCCACGAGGACGGGCGCATCCATTTCCACGATGCAGACTATTTTGCGCAAAGAATGCACAACTGCGATCTGGTG
>JAGBIB010000005.1 GCA_017935195.1 Clostridia bacterium | reverse complement strand
GAATAATGAATAATGAATAATGAATAATTTTGGAAGCTTTTCGCCCTTGGCGAAAAGCGGAATAAATGAAAAGTGAAGAGTGAAGAGTGAAGAGGTTCGGAAGCTTTTCACTTTTCACTATGACCTCTAACCTGTTTGTTTCTTGATACGAGCATCAAGAAATAAACATTGCGTCTCCGAAGGAGAAGAAGCGGTAGCCCTCCTTCACTGCCGTCCTGTAGGCGGAGAGCATGGTGTCTCTGTCGGCAAGAGCCGAGACCAGCATCAAAAGGGTGCTTTCGGGCAGGTGGAAGTTGGTGATCAAGGCATCGGTGATCTTGAATTCGTACCCGGGGTAGATGAAGATGCCCGTTTCGCCCTGTACGGGGTTGATATGACCCTTTTTATCGGCGGCGCTTTCCACCGTGCGGCAGGAGGTGGTGCCCACGCAGATCACCCTTCTGCCCTCGCTTTTGGCACGGTTGATCTTTTCTGCGGCATCCTCCGATACCGAGATGAACTCGGTGTGCATCACGTGCTCGGTCACGTCCTGCACCTTCACGGGGCGAAAGGTCCCAAGTCCCACGTGGAGCATCACGGGCACGATCTCCACACCCATGCTTCTGATTTTTTCAAGGAGTGCGGGGGTGAAGTGCAGTCCCGCAGTGGGTGCGGCGGCAGATCCCTTTTCTCTGGCGTAGACCGTCTGGTAGCGCTCCTTGTCCTCCAACTTTTTGGTGATATAGGGAGGCAGGGGCATCTGCCCCACCCGATCAAGCAGAGAGAAGAAGTTGCCCTCTTTTTTGTCGTAGTCGAATTTGATCAATCGGTTGCCTTCGGGCGTGCTTTTTAAAACGGTGGCACGCAAAAGTCCCCCTCCGAATATAATGACAGTACCCGTCTTACAGCGTCTTCCCGGGCGCACCAGACATTCCCATGTATCGCTCCCCACGTCCTTTAAAAGGACGGTTTCGATCTCGATGCCGCTTTCCTCCTTGATGCCGTACATTCTGGCGGGAATGACCCTCGAGTCGTTGATGACCAGCAGATCGCCCTCCTTCAAATAGTCGGTGATGTCGGAAAAGCGGCGATGGGAAATACTTCCGCTTTTTCGCTCAAGAACCATCAGGCGGGAGGAATCACGAGGCTCTGCGGGGGTTTGGGCAATAGACTCCTCGGGCAGATCGTAGTAAAAATCGGCGGTGGTGTAGGCGCAGGCGGGGCGGGCGTTGTTGATCATGAAGGACTTCCTTTCGGCTTTTGTGAGCAGATCCGTCTGCCGTCTGCGGCAGAAAAGAAGGCTCTTAAAATATGCAAAGCAATATTATATCAACCTATATTATACATCATAACCGACGGGAATGCAACTGTTTTTTGACCGATTTCAGGGCAAAAACAGAATATTTTTGACAAACGCTGTCCATCGAAAGGAGCACCTATGCCCAAACACCCTCCCATATTCACCGCCCCCTTGGGGGAGGGCCGTTATTCGCTTGTAACCGTACCCTTTGAAGAGGACGGAGGACTCGATCTGTTTGCCTTTGAACGCCTGCTGGAGGAGCAGATCTCGGCAGGCTGGAGTATTGCCTTCGGCTTTCCCGAGGGGGAGGGGCTCTGCCTTTCAAGAAGGGAATACAGACTGCTTTTGGAGGACTGCGTGCAGATGGCGCAGGGCAGGGTGAAGGTGCTGGCGGGCTGCTTTTCGGGCAGTACCGCAGAGGCGCTTGAATTGGGGGTGATCGGGGCGGAGGCGGGAGCAGACCTGCTCTTTTTGCCGCCTCCCTTTGGGGTGGGAAGGGCGAGCGGAGGGTATTTTGCCCATTTGAAGGCGGTGTCGGAGGTGGGCGTGCCCTTTCTTTGCAGCCTGCCTCAGCAAAGTAAAGCAAGGACGGCGGGGGCATTTGTCGATCCGCTCCTGCTTTGTGAGGAGACGGCGAGGCTCCCCTGCTTTGCCGGCTTTTTGACGGGGGAGCTGGATTCTGCGGAGGGGGGAGCGTGTCTGGCTTGCCGCCCCGACCTTTCGCTGTATCTGAAAAACGACGCACTGCTCTATCCCGCCCTCGGCATGGGCTTTTCGGGGGTACTGTCTTTTTGCGCCTGCCTTTTGCCCCGTCAAACCGCCCTTTTGGTATTGGAGGGAGGGAAACGGAGTCAAAAGGGTGCGGCCCTTCAAAGGGCACTGCTTCCTCTTTGCCCCTATCTTTGCGGGGAGGGGGGCGGCGCCTTTTTGAAGTGGGGACTGCACAAAGACGGCAGACTGTCCCCCCACCTGCGTCTGCCTCAAGTCCTGCCCGAGCAAAGACGTCTTTGCGCCTTCGAGCGCACCCTTTTGCAGGTGCGCAGAGCCGCCCAGCTGGGGATACGGACCGAGTAGGGGCAAAAAAACCGCCCGTGAAATATTTCCATGTTTGGGCGGGTGTGCTTGTGGCTACACTATGGTCATAAGAGAGCGGGCAGATCCGAAGAGGGCAAGGTGTCCGCAAAAAAGAATGGAGCGTGAAAAAATGACCGTAAAAAGAGGAGACATCTTTTACGCAGATCTCAGCCCCGTGGTTGGCTCGGAGCAGGGGGGACTTCGCCCCGTGCTGATCGTGCAAAACGACGTGGGCAATAAATACAGTCCCACGGTGATCGCCGCCGCCATCACCAGCCGCATGGGGAAGACCAAGCTGCCCACCCACATCGACGTGTCGCTGAAGGATCGGCCCGATGGCTCTGCCGGTCTGCAAAGAGACTCGGTGGTTCTTTTGGAGCAGATCCGCACGCTGGACAAAAAGCGGCTGCGTGAAAAAATGGGACATCTGCCCCCCGATCTGATGGCAGACGTGGACCGTGCGCTGTTCGTCAGCTTCGGCCTTGTGCCAAGACAGCGGCCTGAGGAAAAGACACCCGAGGAAGGGCAGGCGGCAGCGGCATCAACCGTTTCTTGAAGGTATTGAGGGAAGCAACGCCTTTGCTTTGAGATCTTCAAGGCAGATCCCCTAACGGAGCGCTTTGAAGGGGATTTTTTAAGAATTTTCAAGAAAATGAATAAAACAGAGCAAGCACAAAGGGATGCTCTTATCGGAGAAATTTTATAAGGGGTATGGGCATAGCCCTAACTTGCAATAAAAACAGAAGAGAGAGTAACGCGGTTACAAAAT
>JAGBIB010000067.1 GCA_017935195.1 Clostridia bacterium | reverse complement strand
GTTTTGCAAGAGACCTTCGTCAGCATCCATCACGGTGCCAAGAGCTACGCCCCCTCGGGCAAGCCCATGGCGTGGATCATGACCATTGCCAGAAATCACTGTATGCGCAAGTTCAGAGAGTATAAAAACCGCTCCGATCTGCCCGAAGAGGACTGGGAGCGCTACCTTGAAAGTGCCGATCGGGTAACGCCCGAGGACAAAATGGTCATTGAGCAGGTGATGAACGGACTGTCAAACGAAGAACGGCAGATCGTGGTGCTTCACGCCCTTTCGGGCTTTAAGCACAGAGAAATTGCAAGGATGCTGGAGCTTCCTCTTGCCACGGTGCTTTCAAAATACCACAGAGCACTCAAAAAGCTGAAAAGCCATCTGTGAAAGGAGAATAAGAATGAACGGCAAGGATCGAAAGGAACGAGAGATCAACGAAAAGCTGGGTCGGGCATTTGAGCACGCCACCCCCTCCCTTAACCCTTCCGCACTTTTCACGGAGGGTGAAAAGAAAGGAGAAATTCTCATGATGAAGGAAGGTAGAAAAAGAAAGAACAATCTCATCACATTTGCAGCATCGGTTGCTGCGGCACTCATCCTGCTGGTGGGCATCGGCACGGGAATATACGGATATGAAAGCTATGCGGTGGCATCCACTGTTTTGCTGGACGTGAACCCCAGCGTAGAATTAAAGGTCAACAAGGCGGGCAAGGTGCTTGACGCCAACGCCTTAAACGAGGACGGACAGACGGTGCTGGGCAGTATGGAAGAAAAGCTGAAGGGCGTACACGTGGAGGTGGC
Organism: Clostridia bacterium; assembly: GCA_017935195.1. Lineage (GTDB taxonomy): Bacteria > Bacillota > Clostridia > Oscillospirales > CAG-272 > UBA11512. Next base: position 12,887 of record JAGBIB010000067.1, on the reverse strand, counting down.
GGTAAATGCACTGGTGGGCTCTATGGTGAAAAACGGCTTCGTCAGCGACACCGCCAATTCCATTTTGGTCAGCGTGAACAGCAAGAGCGAAAAGCAGGGGGCAGAGCTGAGTCAGAAGCTGAGCAGTGAGCTAAACGCCCTTTTTGCGGGAAGCAATTTTGAGGGAGCGGTGCTGACCCAGAGCGTCACCTCAAACAGCGAGCTGAAGGCGCTTGCCGATCAATACGGCATCTCTCTTGGCAAGGCACGCTTCATTTATCAGATCATCACTCAAAACACCCGCTACACCTTTGAGGAGCTGGTGGATCTGTCCATCAACGAGTTAAATCTCCGGCGGGGCGTGCAGCTGGATGGCGTGGACATAAGCGGCTCTGCCAGCGACAAGGACTATGTCGGCACAGAGGTCGCCAAGGAAAATGCCCTTGCCCATGCAGGCATCAGTGCCGATCAAATCAGCAGATTTGAGATCGAAATGGGCTATGAAAAAGGCGTGATGGTTTATGAAATCGAGTTTAACCATGATGGGTACGAGTACGAATACGATGTCAACGCTCAAACGGGCGAGATCTTGAAGAGCGAAAAGGACAAGGACGAGGATAGTGAAAACAGAGAGAGCGACTCCGATGTGCAAGGCACGCTTTTGACCAAGGAGCAGGCTATGGCGGCGGCTCTTGCCCATGCGGGATTAAGCAAGCAGGACGTGAAGAAGCAGGGCGGCAAGAAGGACAAGGACGATGGCCGTACCCTTTACGAGATCGAGTTTACCGCAGGCGGTTATAAATATGAGTATGAGGTGGATGCGGTCACCGGCGAGATCGTAAAGTACAGCAAGGAGCAGTACGACGACGGCGACGACGGCAATAGCGCAACCGACAAATCTGCAGGAACCGCAATCAACAAAGCACAGGCAAAGGCGATCGCCCTTGCACACGCAGGACTGACGGGCAAGGACGTGGAAGGATTTGAATGCAAGCTGGATTCGGAAAACGGCGTGAAGGTGTTTGAGCTGGAGTTCCATTATGGGGCGATCGAATACGAATACGACATCAATGCCGCAAACGGCACCATCATCAAGCATGAAAAGGAGGGTATGCGCGACAATGACAAGGCCGATGTGCTCCCCTCTGAGGACCGAATCGGCAGAGAGCAGGTGCAGAACATTGCTCTGAAGCACGCCGGTCTCAGCTACGCAAACGATATGGAAATCGAATTGTATGAAGAAAACGGAAGAGCGGTCTATGAGGTTTCTTTCAGATTGGGTCTTGTGGAATTCGAGTATGTGATCGATGCCAAGAGTGGCGAGGTCTTGCGGGTCGAAAAGGAAATCGACGATTAACGACAAGAATGACCTCAAAAAATGCATAAACAGACACCCCGACGGCAAGCACTCTTGCCGTCGGGGTGTCTTTGGTTTGTTTATGCCTTCACGCTTACGGTGTTGCCGAAGATGTCCTTCACGGTCAAAGCAACCTTTGCGGTCTTGTCGCAAAGGGCAAGGGAGGTCACCTCGGGACGGGTCACGGTGGTTTCCTTTAAAAGCGCACCCTCTGCATCATACTCTGCCAGAGTGAAGGAGAGCTGAGGGTTGGACTTGGCGGTGTAGCTCCACTCTGCCACGCCCTCTGCCACCGTCAGGCTGTCCACCTGCACGTAACCAAGGCAGGGCGTTGCGGGCTGCTTGATAGAAAGCACCGCTCTGCTGACAGATCCCTTATCGTACGCCTCCTGATCGGCAACAAGGCCTCCGCCCGAGCCCCAGAAGTAGTCCTCAGCCGCACCAAAGGCGTAAGCGCCGCCCTTGTTTGCCGCACCGCCATTGCCTGCGCTGAGTCTGGTGGTATCAAGTGACTTCCACTCGTCGTCTGCTCTGTCAAGCACGTACATGTTCTTCACGCGGAACTCTCTCTTTTCATACTGGTTCACGCCACCGATGTAGTTTTCCTGGAAGAGGGACATCCCGCCGCGCAGAGCCGAATTATAAAGATGGGTATTGAAATAGGAGATCAGATCCCACTTACCGGTGGCAAGGTCGCACACCCACTGACCAACGAAGGTGTTGCCGGTCTGTGCATCCTCCCAAGCGTGCAGAGCCATACGGTACCAGTTGCCCTCCACCCACTCGTAGGTGCGGATGCAGTTGGTGCCTTCGCCCTCACCGCCGAAGTTGCTCTCGTCGCCCTTAGGGTAGACACGGTTTGCACGCATGATCTTTTTTTCTGCCCCAACGGTCATTTCCCAGAAAGCCATGATGGCCTTGGTGCCGTCGTCACGGAGCTGCAGACCTGCGTAAGCACCGCCGCCTGCGATCTCGGGGTAGGCTTCCTTGGTCTCTTCGGAGAAGTAAAGTCCGAAGTTGCACAGCGCCCAATAGGTGTGGATCAGTCTTTTGGTGGCGCAAAAATCGATCACAAAGCTTTTAAAGGCTCTGCTGGTCGCCGACAGATCGGGGTCGGAGTAGATGTTGTACGCCATGCGGTCGTCTCTTACGTTCATGGTTGATACCTCTCTTTTTTATATATTTTTTCTTTAAATTGTTTCGTTTTTTGGAAAAAAGAAGCTCTTTAGTGCCTCTTCCACGCTCTGCGGTTGAAGAGCATCAGCATGGGGAAGATCTCCAGACGCCCTGCCAGCATATCAAAGATCAGCACCAGCTTTGAAAGGACGCTCAGATCGCCGAAATGGCAGGACGGCCCCACCGCATCAAGCCCCGGACCGATGTTGTTAAAGCAAGCGAGTACGGAGGTGAAGGTGGTGGTAAAGGACTTCCCTTCTATAGAAACCACCAGGGTGCTCAATGCCAGAATGATCACGTAGGCACAAAGATAGGCGTTGGTTCCCGAAAGCACCTGCTCACTTATGGGCTTTTTGCTCACACGGATGACCTGCACCTTGTTGGGGTGAAGCATTTGAGAAATGTTTCGGTGCAAGCTCTTTCCAAGAAGAAGCACACGGGCGCATTTGATACCGCCGCCCGTACTGCCCGCGCAGGCGCCTATGACCATCAGGATCAGCAAAATGATCTTTGAAAAGGTGGGCCACAGATCAAAATCGGTAGTTGCAAAGCCCGTAGTGGTGATAATGCTTGCCACTTGAAAGAAGGAGTGGCGCACCGTTTCACCAAACGATCCGTAGATCTTAAAGACGTTTATGGAGATCAACGCTACAGAAGCAACGACGGCTCCGATATAGAAGCGCAGCTCCTCGTCTTTCAAGACGCCCGTGATCTTTCTTAAGATCAGCAGATAATAGCAGTTGAAATTAATACCGAACAGGATCATAAAGACGGTGCACACCCACTGGATATAGGGGCTATAGCCTGCCAGACTGTCGGCTTTGATGCCAAACCCCCCCGTTCCCGCCGTACCGAAGGCGGTGCAGACAGCCTCGAACACCGACATTCCGCCAAAGAGCAGAAAGAGGATGTCGCTCACCGTGAGAACCACGTAGGTGATATAGAGCGTTGCCGCCGTCTGGCGCATCTTGGGCACCAGCTTTCCAACGTCGGGCCCCGGGCTTTCCGCCCGCATCAGATGCATGGTAAAGCCCGCGTTTTTACCGCCCGCAGGCACGATGGCAAGCAAAAAGACCAGCACGCCCATACCGCCCACCCAATGGGAGAAGCATCGCCAATAGTTGACCGCCCTTGACAGCAGCTCCACATTGGGACAGACCGAGGAGCCCGTAGTGGTAAAGCCCGAAACGATCTCGAAAAAGGCATCTATAAAATTCGGAAACTCTCCCGAGATCCACAGCGGCAGGCATCCCACAAGACTCATCGCGATCCAACCGATACCCACCGAAAGAAGTCCCTCACGGGCGTAGAAATTTCTCTTGGCCGCGCCTCTTGAAAAGAGGGCAAGCCCTCCCGCAATGGCAAGTCCCACCAGAATGGCGATAAGAAAGGCAAGTGCGGTGAAATGCGCCCCCTCATACAGTCCGATCAGGGCGGGAGGCACCATAAAGGCGGCTTCCACGGCAAGGATCATGGACAAAAAACGCCCCATCATCTTGTAATTCATCGCTGCCCCCTTATGCAAAGATGTCGTTCAGCTCAGAGAGCACGTCGCTTCTGCCCGACACCACGATCACGCTGTCCCCCTCCTTGAAGGAGGAGTTACCGTCGGGAATCTCGGTTTTTCCGTAGCGGATGATGCAGGCGACTAAGATATTGGGGCGCAGCTTGATGGTTTTCAGCGGCTCGCCCTTATGAAGAGTATCCTCCTTCACGGGAAACTCCACCGCCTCTACGCTTCCCTCGGCAATGGTGTGGATGGTGGTCGCCGCGCCCGATCCCTTTTCCAAGGCGCGCACGTAGCGCACAATGGTGTTACAGCATAGCTTTCGTGGCGAAATCACCCTGCCCAAGGGCAGGTTTTCGGTGACCTTACCGTCGTCCACCTTACCAAGACGGGTAATGACCAGCGGCACGCCCGAATTTCCGCCGTAAATGGCGGACACCATATTCATCTCGTCCCTGCCCGTTAAGCAGATGAGGGCGTCGCTGGAGGACAGCCCTTCGCTTTCAAGGAAGGCGTAGTCGGAGGCGTCGCCCTCGATCACGTCTGCATTTTCAAGAAGGGCGGACAGCTTTTCACACCGCGCTCTGTCCTTCTCGATGATCTTCAAATCGATCTTTCTGTTTTCAAGGATCTCGGCAAGGTAGTAGCCCACCGCATCTGCACCCAGCATCATCACCTTTTTCGCCCTTTGGGACACCAGCCCCAGATTCTTTAGCAGGAGGGAAAGGTTTTCGGAGGGGGCGGTCACGAAGATGCGGTCGCCCTGCCGCAGGGTAAAGGTACCCGAGGGGGTGATGGCCTTGCCGTCCCGCAAAACGGCGCACACAAGAACCTTGCACTTGACGATATCGGCAATGGACATCAGGGTCACGTCCTTGAGCTTGCTTTTTTCGTCGATCTTGATCTCCACGATCTCCACCTTGCCCGAGGCAAAGGATTCTCTCTTCATGAAGCCCGGATATTTTAAAAGACGGTCGATCTCGATCGCTGCCTGCTTTTCGGGATTAAAGCAGAGCGAGATGCCAAAGGAGGAGCTCATGGTGTAGACCTGATTGGTGTACTCAGGGTCCTTGATGCGTGCGATGGTATGGATCCGCTTATTCAAATGGTGAGCAGTCATACAACACAGCAAGTTTAGCTCGTCGGAATCGGTGGTGGCGATGAGCAGCTCTGCGTTTTGTACCCCCGCATCCCGCAGGGTGTCCATCGAGGCGCAGTTGCCCACCGCTGTCATCAGATCGTAGCGTTCCATAAGCTCGCTGAGTCTGGCGGTATTTTTATCGACCATTGTCAGGTCGTGACCTTCGTCTGCCAATTGCTCGGCTAAGGTAGCGCCAACAGTACCGCTACCTGCAATAATGATTCTCAAAATATTCTCCGAATTTCTACTCTGATTGAGAGTTGAATTGCCCGTTTGTGAAAAATGAGGGCTTTGAAATTGCCCTCATTCTATCACCTTTTTTCCTTCTTGTCAACAGTCAGTTCCCAACTGAGGGGAAAAAGGGCCTACTTTTTTGAAGGCGCTTTTGGAGCGTCAGCCGACCAAGGCACTATCCTCAATCAGTTCCAGAGCGGAGATGTAACCCATATAGACCACGGTGTAGTCGATGCGGCATTCCGATTCTCCCTCCACAAAGCGTTCATTATCCTTCAAATGATTATAAAGGCTTTGCGCGTCCTTCGGCTTTTCAAAAACGAAGACCTCCATCACGCTTTCGCCCGTGGATCCGTTTTGCACGAACAGATATCCCTTGATCTCACCCTGCAGAGCTTTCCCGGTGCTTGATTCCATTTCGTCGGCAAGAGAGGGAAGCACGCCGTTTCCTTCTTCAAAATACTGGGTTGCATAGCCCTCGTTTGAAAGAATGGCTGACAGGTGGATCACGTCAGTGGATACTTTTTTGGGCGCATTGCTTTCGCAGGCGCAAAAGAGAAGGGAAAGGAGCAGAAAAAGGGAGAGTGCTTTGAAAAAATGCTTTTTTGAAATCATGGCTTTGATCCTATCTTTCATATTTGGAGTATTGTTGCTTTAGCTTTGCTGGCGCACACCGTTGATATAAAGACCGGTCACCCGTCCTCTCAGCGCTTTTCCGTAAAAGGGGGTGTTCAGCCCTCTTGTGCGCATACTGTGTCGGTTATAAAACATCTCGCTTTCGGTGTTGATAAAGGCGAGATCCATGGGATTTCCCGGCTTGATACGGCAATCGATCCCCAAAAGGTCTGCCGGAGCCAGCGAAAGGAGATAAAGGAGTCGGTAAAGGGACAGATGTCCCGGGATCACCAGATGGGTCATACCGGCCGCAAAAACCGTTTCAAAGCCCGAGGCCCCCGTGATCTGCTTTTTTCCTTTGGTGCCGGAAGAGGGCAAGGGGGTATGGTCGGAGCAGATGCAGTCGATGACACCGCTTTGCAGCCCCTCGATCACCGCCATACGGTCGGCTTCCCTGCGCAAAGGGGGAGAGAGCCTTGCGTTTTCTCCGGTGAAGATCAGCTCGCTTTCGGTGAAGGAAAAATAAGGGGGTGCGGTGGCACAGGTAATGGGCACGCCCGCCCTTTTGGCTTCTCCGATCAGTCTTACGCTCTCTTTTAAGGTGACCAGCGGAAAGTGCACGGGAATATTGCGGGTGTGAGCCAGCATCAAGGCCTTGGACAGCGCCAACAGCTCAGAGGCGGGATCCTCGCCCTCTTCCCTCAGCTTTTGGGCCACGGCACCCTTGTTGACTCCGTTTCCCTGCAGGCTTTTTTCCCTGCACGGAGCGATGAAGGGCATTTTCAGCCGTTCGCTCTCCTCCAGTGCGGCAAGGAGCAGCTTGCCCGATGGCTCTTGTCGCTCGCAATCTGCCGTGATGGCAAAGGCTCCCTTTTCTCTCATGGCTTCAAAGGGTGCAAGAACGCTTCCCTCGCACCCCTTGGTCAGCGCCACGGCAGGCAACAGACGGCAATCACCGGCCTTGTCTGCATTTTTTAAAAGGCTTTCACAGCGTGCGGGTGAATCGGGCAGATAGCGGAAGGGAGAGGCCAGGACTCTGGCGTATCCGCCCACCGATGCGCTCAGAAGAAAGGTGTAGAGCGTTTCCTCCACGGCACTGTCCTGATAGGGCAGTGCGCAACGAAGATCGGTGAAGGCGGGGCAGGCGATGGCTCCGTGGGTGTTGATCACCGAAAGGCCCTCCTTTTCGGTGGGCTTTAGCCCCTTTCCTACCTGCAAAACAGTGCTTTGTCCACCCTTTTTGCAGTAGTAGATGTCCACACCGTCGGTGCGTTTTTCCTCCGGATCGATCAAACGGACATTCTTTAGAAGTGTATAGTGTTCACCGTTCATTTTTTAAGTAGAACCCCCTTCCTCTGAGGGTGTGGATCAAGCGTTCTTTACCCGGAAGATCGGTCTTTTTGCGCAGATATCGAATATAGACGTTGATCTGGTTGGAGGTGCGTTCCCGGCTGAAAAGGGCAAGGCTGAGCTCCTTTGGATGAAGAGGATGCTCTTCACTGCTCTTTTCAAGGAGAGAGAGCAGACGGAACTCCAAATCGGAAAGGGCGAGAGGGGTACCGTCGAGAAAGGCGCGGTTGCCCGAAAAGACCAATCTTTTTCCTTTAGAGAGCGGAGTGCCGCTTATGGCCGCTTCCAGTGCATCAAAGCTGAAGGGTCTTTTCAGCGTGCAGGGCAGATGGCGGGAGAGGGTGATCTCTCCCTCTGTTCCGAGAGCCTCAACGGTGTCCAAGTCGGTGACCGTCAATGCGCATTCCTTGGGGGCAATGGGCTCAAACTCGACCCACCAGCCCTCCAGCGCCCCTTTTAAGATCTCGTCTGCCGTGCGGATCTGAATGCTTTTCATCTTTGGTTGCCCCTTTGCTCGCCGATTTTTTTGCTTTTGAAGTTGAAAAGAGGCTTTTTATTATAGTACCTTTGCAGATAGCGAGGAAAGACCAATGCGCTCAGGGTCATGAAGCCGCCATAGATGATGGGATAGAGAAAGGGCAGAAGGTAGCTGTTGATGAAGTTGCCGTTTTCGATGGGAGCAAGGGAGAAGGAGAAGGGAACAAAGGAAAGATCGAACACCACCGACAGTGCATTGAAGAGCAAAAGCAGGGTATAGGCAGCCACCAACCCCAGTGCAGTGAGCAGAAAGGGGGTGCGCTCATGGCTGACGGTGCGACGATCCTTTACCATTAGCGCTACGGCAAAGAAGAGGGCGATCGCCACAAAATAAAGGACGGCGCGGGGGATCAGGTCGGCAACACTGCCGATGATCAGCGGAATGAGCTGATTGGGTAGGGCGGCAGTACTGTCGTTTAAGCCTAAAAGGAAGGTGAAGATCAAGCTGATGCTGGCTGCCAGCGTTTCGAAAAGGCCCATGACCAAAGCGGCAAGAGCTGCGGGCAGAGCGGGCAGGATGCCTTTTTTAAAAACGTAAGAGCCCAGAGTCATGAGTGTGCAGGTGAAAAAGCAGCTTTTCAGAATGTTGAAAAGGGTCTCCAACAGCTCTGAAATGACGGTCAGCACCGCACCGCCCACCGTGTAGGAATAGAAGAGTCCGAGATACTCGGTGATCAGCGTCAGCGAGCCGACGATGAGAACGTTGAGACAGGGCAAGAGAAGGGCGGTGAGCGCCAGCATTTTATAAGGAGAGGGGATCGTCCCCTTTTTTGACAGTTGTTTTTCCATCGGACGTGATCCTTTCGGTTAATCGTAATAGCGTAAGACGGCGATCACCTTGCCCATGATGTACACCTCGTTTGCGTAGATCGGAGCCATGTCGGGGTTCTCGGGTTGGAGACGGAAACGGCCGTCCTCCTTGTAAAAACGCTTCACGGTGGCCTCGTCTTCAAGAAGAGCCACCACGATATCCCCGTTTTCGGCATGACCGCATTTGTTGACCACCACGATGTCACCGTTCATGATGCCTGCACCGATCATACTGGTTCCCGAGATACGCAGTGCAAAGAGCTGACCGTACATTCCGGGCTTGGTCACGGGGAAATCCACATAGTCCTCATAATACTGCTCTGCCAGCAGAGGGGGACCTGCCGCAACACGGCCGAGGATCGGCACCTTTTCGGTGCGGGAAAGCTCACCTGCGCCCGGAGCGGATGGCTCGTCCACTCGCATGGAGCGGCTCTTTCCCTTTTCTCTGCGGATATAGCCCTTTTCCTCCAACCGCTCCAGATAGGAATGGACTGTGGAGGTGCTCTTGATGTGCAGAGCGGTTTGAATGTCTCTTACCGAGGGGGGATATCCCTCGCTGTTGATGGTGTCTGCGATGTATTCATAGATCTTTTTTTCTTTATCGGTCAGAGAAGTGTGCATAGTGAGATCATCCTTTCGTTGGCGATGGGTGTCGTTTTTTTTGCGCACCCGCAAGAATCCTTGGTCAAAAAGGGCAGGAGCGCCTTATGCTCTTACAGTATAGCACACTTTTTTGAAAAATGCAAACTTTTGTTCTGCATTTTTTCGTCTTTTTTCACATTTTTTCAAAAACATTTGTTCTCTTGCGAGGAATATCTCGGTTTTTTGCGGCATATATATGGAACGTGTTTTGAAAAAACGCTTTTGCCTTGACTTTTGGAAGAAAAAGGGGGCGGCTGAGAAAGAGGAGGAATGGATGATGGACAAGGATGAACTGTTCAGGGGGCAAGAGATCCTGTGCGGACGGAGCTTTTGGGGCGAGGGGATCATCGCCCGTCGGCTGGGGCAGGGCAGGACGGGTGTGCTTTTTGCGGGAAGCCTTGACGGAGATCATTTGGCGCAAGAGGTACTGGAGCTTTTTGAAGGGGAGCTTTCAAAAATGGCGGCGGAGAATGCCTTTTGGGGCAGGCTTTCTCTTTCGGCGCTTTTGGAGATGCGGTTCGTCTGCTTTTTGCCCCGTCCGAATCCGGATGCCCTGCGCATCAAAAGCGGCAGGATTTCCACCGATGATCCCTTTTATGCAGGTGTGCAATCCATGTGCGGTAAGCTTCCCATGCCACTTTGGAGTGCCAACGGCAGGGGGGTGGATCTTTCAAGAAACTTCAATTACAGATTTGACGAATACAGGACCCGATGCCCGTGTAGGGTGGCACCCTTCGGTTATTGCGGTGCATATCCCGAAAGCGAGCCCGAGAGTGCCGCCTTTGCGCGACTCGCCCGAAGCTTGCGGCCTCGACTGTTCGTCCACCTGACAGGAGGGCGAAATACCCTTCAGTACAGTGAGGGCAACGGAGCGCTTCACGGAATCTGCATCCGTTATGCGCCCTATGATCGGGAAGAGGGAGATCTGTCCGCCTCGGCGGAGGGCTGGATCTCTCAGGAGCTGGGCTGCGCTTACTTGCGCATCGGTGCCGCCTTTGAGGGAGCGCAAAGGAGCTATGCGCTTCTTCGTCCCCTTCTTTTCGCTTTGTGCGGCTACTGAGAGGAAGGAGCGGGCAAGGGCAATCAAAAGTGCTTCAAAAAAACAAAAAAGAATGAAAAAACTTCAAAAAAGCCCTTGACAAACGAAAAAAAGTGTGCTATACTCCTTGGGTAAATTCCAAAGACAGCAGGTTCAAGGTAAAAGCGAAGGCTTTCCTGCCGAGGAGACAGTCATATACCCAAGGAGTGCCTTGGATGAGTGCGGTCTTTATCGGCAATGCTGTCGATAAGGGCTTTTTAATTTTCTCAGGAGGTGAAAAACGATGCCTAGTGCAAAAATTCTTGAAGCAAAGCAGGCGGTTGTTGCAGAGCTTGCCGAAAAGGTAAAGACTGCTGCATCCGGTGTGATTGTAAGCTACCAGGGTATCACCGTTGAAGACGATACGAAGCTCCGTGCAGAGCTGCGTAACGCAGGCGTTGAATACAAGGTATACAAGAACTCCATCACCGGCAGAGCCTGCACCGAAGCAGGTTACGGTGACGTATGTCCCCATCTGGAGGGCATGACCGCAATTGCAATCAGCCAGACTGACGCTGTTGCACCCGCTAAGATCTTAAAGAACTACGCAGACAAGATCGAGACCTTCAATCTGAAGTGCGGTTTTGTTGACGGCGAGGTTCTGGACGAAGCAGGCGTAAAGGCTCTGGCAGAAATCCCCAACAAGGAAACCTTGGTCTGCAAGATCATGGGCTGCATGAGATCTCCCCTTTATTCTCTGGCTTATGTTCTTCAGGCAGTCATCGACAAGGATGGCGAAGCACCCGCAGCAGAAGCTGCAGCCGAATAATCACGGCAAAAATCATCAATTTAAAAAACAATACGTATAATTTGGAGGTAATTTAAAATGGCAACCGAAAAGACTCTTGCTCTTCTTGAAGAGATTAAATCCCTGACCATCCTGGAGATGGCTGATCTGGTAAAGGCACTGGAAGAAGAATTTGGCGTATCCGCAGCAGCTCCCGTAGCAGTTGCAGGCGGCGCAGCAGCAGCTCCCGCTGAGGAAGAAAAGACCGAGTTCGACGTAATCCTGAAGGAGTTCGGCGCGAAGAAGCTGGACGTTATCAAGGCAGTTCGTGAGATCACCGGCCTTGGTCTGAAGGACGCTAAGGATCTGGTTGAAGGCGCTCCCAAGGCTGTTAAGACCGGCGTTTCCAAGGACGAGGCTAACACCGTTAAGACCGCTCTCGAGGCTGCAGGCGCAGTTGTTGAGGTTAAGTAATCTTAACAAAGATCAACGAAAACGATCAAAGAAAGCTGTAAAGCTCATCAAGAGCCTTACAGCTTTTTCTTTTGCTTCTATTTTCGTCCCATCCTCTTGACAAAAAAGAAGGGACTGTGCTATACTGAAAAAAAACGAGGTGCAAAATGAGAACAAGCAATATCTTTTTGATCAAAATGCTGGCGGTTTTTGGGGTGCTTGGCATTCTCTTGGCGGCTTTTTCAGGGTGTGCTCAAAAGAAGGAACAGCTTTCGGGGATGTATATAACGACAAAATGCTATTATCTCGATCCCGACAGCGTTTCCGAAGAAGAAAGAGAGTCAATAGAACGGTATAAGGTGGCTTTTCAGATTTATGAAGCAGGAGGCTATTTGTATTGCGATCTTTATTCGGGTGAGTGGATCGATGAAGACGCTGCTGGAGAAGGAATCTATGAGTGGGAGAGAGGCGGCGGAGGACAATATTATCAAGGCGAAAATGGGGCCGTGGTTTTGGGATCGCTTCGAGGAAAGCTGGAATACAAGTCGGGCGGCAGGATCTTCTTTTATATTCAGGATAAGAAGGGCGTGGTGATGGTGTTGAAGAAGAGCGATTTGACTCCTTACGATCTGATCAAGAGCTATGAGGATTGGAGAAAAGAGAGCCCTGTCGAAGCCGAGTAAAGACGTGCTCCAAACCCTTTACCAAGAATACCTGAAAAAGAAGGGCTTTTTTAAGGCTTTTCAAGATTTCAGGGATATTTTAAAAAACACAGCTGATTTTTTAAATAAACAAGGATCGAAAAACGCATTGCGTTTTTCGATCCTCGTTTTTTATCGGATACCGTAATTCTCAATGATGAAGTCCATATCCTTGTCGCCTCTGCCGGAAAGGTTTACAAGGATGGAGCCCTTGCCCATGGTCTTTGCCATCTTCATGGCGTAGGCAATAGCGTGTGCGCTCTCGATGGCGGGGATGATGCCCTCCATACGGGCAAGGGCAAAGAAGGCGTCGATGGTGTCCTCGTCCCCGATCACGTCGTAGGTCACTCTGCCCAGATCGTGTAAGAAGGCGTGCTCGGGACCGGAGGAAGGGTAGTCTAAGCCGCTTGCCACCGAGTAAACGGGGGCAGGCTCGCCGTTTTCGTCCTTGAGCCTGATGCTGTTAAAGCCGTGCATCACGCCCTCGGTGCCGTATTTCAGACTTGCCACGTGGTCGCCCTCATTTAACAGGATGGATTGAAGAAGGAGCTGAAACATTTGATACGTTGTCAACTTCAGG
>JAGBIB010000066.1 GCA_017935195.1 Clostridia bacterium | reverse complement strand
GGTGATCACGCCGCCCTCAACGGTGGCAACCTGATCGTTATCGGTCTCCCACAGGAGGGTGGTATCGTCGCCCTGATAGGTGGGCACGAAGGTGGCGTTGACGGTCACCTGCTCCTCTTCGGTCAGGGTCACGCTCTCCTTGTCAAGAGTGATGCCGGGATTCTCGTTAGGCTTCTTTTCCACAACGGTCACGGTACACACGTTCTGCAAACCGTACGCATCACTGATCAGAATATTACTGCTTCCAAGAGTCAACGCCTGCAGATTTCCCTTTTCATCAACGAACACAACAGAGGGCTCGGTGGAAAGGAAGGTCAGCGTTTTATCATCGTCGGCATACTCGGAAACCAGCGTCACGTTCAGCACCAGCTCCTCACCGGGAATCATGGTTGCTGTAGAAGGATCGATGGTGATGCCCGCCGAAGGATTCTTTTCGGTGGATTCCACGATCACCACGCAGAACGCCTCGAAGCCGGTCGCCTCGTTGCGCACGGTGATCACGCAAGAGCCTGTCTTGTGTGCGGTAATCACACCGTTTTCATCCACAGTTGCAATCTGCTTTTTGTTGCTTTCATAAACAAGAGTGGTGTCATCACCCTCAAACTTGGGAATGAAGGTTGCGATGATCTGCTGAGTACGGTCGATCTTGACGCTGAGATTATCCTTTTCAAGATACACGCCCGCCTCTGCATTGGGTCTGGGAATAGCATCCAGCGTCTTTCTGCCGCCGATGTATGTGGGCACAAGAACGGTAGACTCTCTGTCTACGCGTGCGGTCACCTTATAGGACATTCCCGAGGATTCGTATACGAACTCACCGGGCTTGCCCTCCTCACTCCACCAAGCGTAAAGACGCATGGACTCCTCGGGGACAGTGCTCACCTTTTTGGTCAGCTCAATATCGGAGAACCATCCGCCAAAGGTAAAGCCTTCTCTTTCAGGCACGGGCAAAGCCGCACCGAAGGACATGGTTTCGGTGTAGGAGTTCTTGCTGCCGCCGTTTTCAAAGAAGGTCAGGGTGGCGGAGCGCTCGTTCCATCTTGCCACCAGATTCAGATCCTTGGTATATTCATAGCTACCGTCAAGGCAAAGGGTGTCTCCGTCGTACCAACCACCGAAGGTGAAGCCATCCTTCACGGGCACGGGGAAGGTGATAGGCGCACCGTAGGAGATCTCCACCACGGTGGCTCCCTCCATGGTTCCGCCTGCAGGATCAAAGGTTACGGTGTAGCTGTCGTTTGCCCAACGGGCAGTCAGCTTCACATCGGAAGGAATCGTCCAAACACCCGACTTCACACAGGTATCACCATAGTACCAGTCGGCAAAAACGAAGCCGTCTCTGGAGGGAGTAGCCAAGGTAACCTCTTCGCCATAAACCACAGTTACCTCCTTGGCGCCCGAAAGCACGCCCAAATTGGCATCATAGGTGATCTTAAAGGATTTGGGAGACCACTTTGCATAGATCGTCACGTCACCGTTTACAGGCTTCGTGAAATCAAAATCCCATTCTGCAAAATCGTAGCCTTCCTTGGTGGGCTTGCCCACAGGAATAGAGGCAAACTGTCCCTCGACAACGCTTTGTGTTTCGGAAATACCTTCAAAGGAAACGGTATAGCTCCCCTGACGGCGAATGGTGATCACATAGTTTTCCATGATCGATTCGTCGGCATTGTAGCAATACACGAAGAATATATTCTCACCTTCGTTTAAGGCAACGGTCTTGTTGACGATCTCCTCCTGCATACTCACGTCGGTGGCGATCATCCATTCGATACCGTCGGCAACCTCCACATATTTGTGAAGCTGAAGGATGGTGGTTTCATACCCCACCTCAATGGTAAAATTGTTGCCGCTCTCGATCACAACGATGCCGTCAGAGGCAAGCACCTTGAAGATGTCGCCCGCGATGATCGGTGCTTCCTCCGAGGGAGAGTTCTCACTCTCGGGCAGATCAGAGGTGGTCTTGTTCTTTTTTGAGCAGGAAGCAAGCATCACCGAAGATACGAGCAAGAGAGCGATCAGCAGGAAAGCCAATACTGTCTTTTTCATAAGTATATCATCCTTTCATAAAGAATTCAGATAAAGAGAGCTTTCAAACCCCAATGGGGGGTATCTGCGCCTCATCAGCGAAAAATAAAACTCTACACCATACATGATACCATAGAATTGTAAACAATTCAAGTATCAATTATTTATTTTCCGTGCAGAGAACAAAGAATCCCTACCTAACGGCAAAAAAAGCACGCAGACACACCACACTGCCTTGAAAAGCAAAAGGACAGGCCTAAAAGGACACCTTTGTTCACAAAAAATTTAAACATTTCATTTGCAAAAACCCCTTGCATAAAGGCAATATTTGTGTTATAATACGCCTTGCGTACGGAGAAGTACTCAAGTAGGCCGAAGAGGCGCCCCT